>CAMNAE010000031.1 GCA_946530565.1 uncultured Oscillibacter sp. | reverse complement strand
GGTCCTGGATCGCTCCGCGCGGAGGGATCACTCGTCGAGCTTGAGCACGGCGAGGAAGGCCTCGGTCGGGATGGAGACGGTGCCGAGCTGGCGCATCTTCTTTTTGCCCTCCTTCTGCTTTTCGAGCAGCTTCTTCTTGCGCGTGACGTCGCCGCCGTAGCACTTGGCCAAAACGTCCTTGCGCATGGCCTTGATCGTCTCGCGGGCGATGATGCGTCCGCCGATCGCGGCCTGGATCGGCACCTCGAAGAGCTGGCGCGGGATGTTCTCCTTGAGCTTTTCGCAGAGCCTGCGCGCGCGCGGGTAGGCCTTGTCGCGGTGGGCGATGAAGCTCAGCGCGTCGACCTGCTCGCCGTTCAAGAGGAGATCGACCTTCACAAGGTCGCTCGCGCGGTAGTCCGAGAGCTCATAGTCAAGCGACGCGTAGCCCTTCGTGTTCGCCTTGAGCGTGTCGAAGAAATCATAGATGATCTCGTTCAGGGGCATCTGGTAGTGGAGCTCGACGAGGTGCGTGTCGAGGTACTGCATGTTCTGGTATTCGCCGCGGCGGTTCTGGCACAGCGGCATGATAGAGCCCACGTAGTCATTCGGCGTGATGATCGAGACCTTCACATAGGGCTCCTCCGCGTGCTCGATGCGGCTCGGGTCCGGGTAGTTGTGCGGGTTGTCGACCATGACGACCTTGCCGTCGGTCGTAAAGACCTTGTAGATGACCGAGGGCAGCGTTGTGATGAGGTCGAGGTCGAACTCACGCTCAAGCCGCTCCTGGATGACTTCCATGTGCAGCATGCCCAGAAAGCCGCAGCGGAAGCCGAAGCCGAGTGCGGCCGAGGTCTCGGGCTCAAAGGTGAGCGAGGCGTCGTTTAATTGCAGCTTCTCAAGCGCGTCGCGGAGATCCGGGTACTTGCTGCCGTCTTCGGTGTAGATGCCGCAGTAGACCATGCTCTGCGCGGGGCGGTAGCCCGGCAGCGGCTCGGCAGTCGGCGTTTCGGCGTCGGTCACGGTGTCGCCGACGCTCGCGTCCTGCACGTTTTTGATGCTCGCGGTGAAGTACCCGACCTCGCCGGCGCTTAATTCTTCGCAGGGCTCAAGACCGAGCGGCAGCAGATGCCCGCACTCGAGCACCTGATAGGTCGCGCCGCTGGCCATCATCCTGATCGTCTGCCCGACGCGCAGAGAGCCGTCCATCAGCCGCATGTAGACGATGACGCCGCGGTAGCTGTCGTAGATGCTGTCGAAGATCAGGGCCTTCAGGGGCGCCTTCGGGTCGCCCGAGGGCGCGGGGACGTTCGCGACGATGTCCTCGAGCACGGCGTCGATGTTGATGCCCATCTTCGCCGAGATCTCCGGCGCGTCCATCGCGGGCAGGGCGAGGATGTCCTCGACCTCCTGCTTGGCCCGCGCGGGGTCGGCCGCGGGCAGGTCGATCTTGTTGAAGACCGGCAATATCTCGAGCTCGTGCTCCATCGCGAGGTAGGTGTTCGCAAGCGTCTGTGCCTCGACGCCCTGCGTCGCGTCGACGACGAGCACCGCGCCCTCGCAGGCCGCAAGCGAGCGCGAGACCTCGTAGTTGAAGTCGACGTGGCCCGGCGTGTCGATCAGATTGAGCTCGTAGGTCTCGCCGTCTTTGGCCTTGTAATTCAAACGCACCGCGCGGGCCTTGATCGTGATGCCGCGCTCCTTTTCAAGGTCCATATTGTCGAGCAGCTGGTCGGTCATCTGCCGCGCCTCGACCGCCTGGCACTTCTCCAGAAGCCGGTCCGCGAGCGTGGACTTGCCGTGGTCGATGTGGGCGATGATCGAAAAATTGCGAATGCGACTCTGATCGGTCATGTTGATTCCTCCGTTGCTGTGATGCCGCGTATCTCGTTCCAGGCCTTCCAGTAGCCCGGGTTATAGTATTTCTCAAAGTCAAAATCCCGCAAAAAGGCCTCCCAGGCGCGAAGATCCCCTGCGGAAATGGCCGTCGCGCCGCTCGCGATGCCGCCAAGCACCATGCGGGCGCCCTCGGCTGAGTGGTGGATGTAGTCGCAGTAGAGATCGAGATTCCCGACGACCTCCCGCTGCACGATCGGGCCGAAAACGCGCGCGTTCGGGATCTGTGAGAGCGTCTCGGCCGCCGTCATCAGCGCGCCGAGCATGGCCTCCCGCTCGCCGAGCCGGGTCACTTTATCCCAAAAGAGCATGCTGTAGGGCGAAAAGGCGAACAAAAACTCCGTCTCCGGGTACGCATCTGCCCAGCGCTTCAAGTGCGCGAGGTTCTCCTGAAGATCAGGGTAAAACGCGTCCCGCGGAAGCTCTGTCCCGCTCACCTCCGGCCGCTCATACTGCTCGAGCGCCTCGATGTGGCTCCAGTACTCCTGCGCGTCGGTCACAAAGGCATCGGCCTCCGGCACGGCGGCGCCGCGGCCGAGCAAGGCGTAGGCGCCGTAGTAGAGCCCCTCTCGCGAGAGGAGATAGCGAAAGTCGTTGTACGGCGTTTCGTCGTACAGAAACGATGGCAGCGCGCCGGTCGCGCCGGCGTCGGAGCGCACGAGCGTATTGAGGTCGATGAGCCAGATGACCCGCCGCGGCGGATGGACGCGGCAGGCGAGGGAGAGCACCCGGTCGAATTCCGAGTAGTACCCGTCGGGGATCGTCACGCGCAGGGCCCGGTCACCGCCGAAGGCCGCCTCGATATCGCTTTCCAGATAGTTTGCGGCCATCGAGGTGCCGAGGAGCAACGTGTCGGCTTCGGCGCGGCGGATGAGCCCGGCAAACTGCCAGCGTTCACTGAAAAAGACCGCGCGGCCGTCGTGCGACGGGCGGAAGTAGAGCGCCGGGTCGACGGCATAGACAAAGCTGCCCCAGGCGATGAGCAGCGCGAGGAGCACAAGAGCAAAGCGCCGCAAAAAGCGCACATGAGCGTTCAACACAGGCGTATCCTCAGAAATTGGCATAGATGAAGTGCTGTACGGCGCCCATCGAGCACAGGGAGAAGGCGGCCAGGGCGGCGTAAATCGCAAAATCGTATTTCCCCGGCGCCTTCTCGCGCTCCGGTACGGGTGAAAGGGCGACATAGAGCGAGATCCCCAGAAGCGCGGCAAGCCGCACAAGCGGCAGCTCGCGCCCCAGAAGGCCCCTGAGCGCCTCGGCCTCGAGGGGGTAGACCTGCGCTGTCAAAAACGCGGGGATCGGGCCGAGGCCGCCCGTAAAGACGCGGCCGAGCAGCGCGAGCGCCGCGCCGACCGACGGCGCGCGGAAGAAGACCCAGGCAAACGAGACAAAGCCGAACGTGAGCGCAAAGCGCAGCGCCCTGGGCAGATGTTCGCGTTTTTCGCCCCAGGCGCGCTCGACGATCTGCGCGAGGCCGTGCAGCGCGCCCCAGAGAAGAAAGGTCCAGCCCGTGCCGTGCCAGAAGCCGCTCACGAGAAATGTGATCAATATATTGAGCATAGCCCGCTTTTGCCCCTTGCGGGAGCCGCCGAGCGGGAAATAGACGTTTTCACGCAGAAAATCGGTGAGCGTGATGTGCCAGCGCCGCCAGAAATCCGTGACCGAGAGCGCGCGGTAGGGCGCGCGGAAGTTTTCGGGGATGTGAACGCCCAAAAGCCGCGCGCTGCCCCAGGCGATGTCGCAGTAGGCCGAAAAGTCCAGAAAGAGCTGCAGTGTGAAGCAAAGACTCACTAAAAGCGCGCCGGGCGTGTTCAGCGCGGCGAGGTTTTCCCAGCCGGCAGACACGAGCGTGCCGAGGGGGTCGGCGAGCAGCAGCTTTTTCGAAAAGCCCTGCACGATCGCGCGGACGGCCGCCGCGGCGTCTGCTGATGAGACGTGAAAGGCGCTCTCGCCGCGCGTCTGGGGCAGGAAGTCCTCCGGCTTCAGGATCGGGCCTGAGAGGAGCGTCGGGAAGAAGAGCGATAACGCGCCGAGCTCCAGCGCGGCCGTGCCCGGCTGCGCTGAGAGTGCGAGCCGCCCCTGCCCCGCCCGGCGCAGAATAAAGAGCTGGGCGAAGGTGAAAAAGCTCAGCCCCGCGGGCATCGGGAAGGGGGGGGCAAGCTTGAAGAGCAGCAGCACCGCGATGTGAAAGACCGCGGCCGCGATCAGCGCCCGCGAGCCGAGGCGCCGGGCAATATAGAGCCCGGCAAGTGTGACGAGCACGCCGATGAGCAGGACCCACAGCCCGCCGCCGCGCAGAGCGAAAATAAGCCCCGCCGCGATCAGAAGCGCGAGCGTGAGGCCGCGGCGCTTTGCGCCCGAGAAGTGCAGCGCGATGCCCGCCGCCGCGAGGAGCGCAAGATAGCCCCAGGACTGAAAGCTCATTTAGTCGGTCTCAAGAGCGTGGAGCCGGGAATCGGCCGTGCTCAAAACCTGCGTGAGGCTCTGCGCCCGGCCGGGGTACTCGGCTTTTAAGTCCGCCCCGTCGAACGAGGGGAAGGCCATGCCGTTTTCCGCGCAGGCGTTCAGCGCGCGCACGAAGCGCGTCTCCGCGAGCTTCCGGTCGGCGGCGGCGAGGTCCATCTCGTTGCCGCTCTTCGTGAGTGCGAAGCCGCGCTCGTCGACCCCGGCCGCGCGGGCGAGGTGCCGGCAGAGCTGGTAGACGTCGTCGCCGATCACGTTCGCCGCCTCGTTGACGGCCGCCTTGTCGCCGAGCCTGCCGAGCAGACCGAAGAGCACGCCGACCGCGCCGCCGAGGAGCTTGCTCTGCAGCGTCGCGAGCACCGAGCCGCGCAGCACGTTGTTCGGCTCGGCCATGTTGAGGATGTCCTCGCCTGTGAGCATGCTGCCCTCGCGCGAGAGCGTGCGCCCCAGAATGAAGTCCGCCGAGACGTTGTAGAAGTCGCAGAGCTTCACCACAAACTCAAGTCCGGGTCGGCGCACGCCGTTTTCGTAGTGAGAGAGCAGGGCCTGCGAGACGCCCAGCTGTTCCGCCGCCGCCTTCTGCGAGATGCCCCGCTCCCGGCGCAGCAGCGTGAGGTTGCGGGCAAGATCGCTGATCATAGCCAGATCGCTCCTTTACATTCAAAAGGGGCAAGCGCCCCTGAAATTATTACGTAGAGTTGAATTATAGCAGATTCATTACGGCAAGTAAAGGGATTTCGCGGCCTTTTTTCGCGGCTCATGCTTTGCCGGCGCCGAAGCGCAGCACCTGTGCCTCCCATGGCCTCAGCGTACCGACGGTCTCGCCGCCGGGATAGTTCCCGAGCAGCACCTCGGCGTTTGCGGCGTCATAGCCGCGCGGCAGACGCCATGTGAGGGGCTCATCTGAGAACGAGACGGCGACGAGGATCCGCTCGGCGGCGGTCGCGCGCTCGTAGAGATAGAGCTTTTTGTGCCGCGGCTCATACTCCCGATATGTCCCCGTGAGCAGGGTCTCATTGCTCTTTCGGAGCTTAAGCGCGCGGCGGTAGAAGTTCAGCGGGCTCAGCGCATCGTTCTCCTCGGCCGCGGCGTTGATCTTCGTATAGTTCGGGTTCACGAAAAACCAGGGCTCGGCTGACGAGAAGCCTGCGTTTTTTTCGCAGCTCCACTGCATGGGCGTGCGGGCGGAGTCGCGAGAGGAGATATGGATGCGGTGAAGTCGCTTTGCCTCCGGCTCATGGGTATGGAAGGTGCGGTAGGCCATCCTGGAGGCGACATCGAGATAATCGTCGATCGAGGGCAGGGCGATGTTCGTCATGCCGAGCTCCTGACCCTGGTAGACAAAGGGCGTGCCCTGCAGGAAGAGATAGCTCGCGGCGAGCGCGGTCGCGCTCTCGCGCCAGTATTTTTCACTCCCGTAGCGGCTCACCACGCGCGGGTGGTCGTGGTTTTCAAGATAGAGCGCGTTCCAGGCCTTCCCGGCCAGGCCGTACTGCCAGCGCGAAAAGGCGCGCTTTAATTTTCTCAGGCGAAACGGGTGGTGGACGTATTCGGTGAAATAGCAGTCCGCCATCATGGCGTCGAACTGGATCAGCATGTCGAGCACGGGTTTTTCGCCCGCAAGGTAGGTAAGCGCGGTCCGGAGCGGTGTCATCGGCGCCTCGCCGATCTGCAGTGCCCCGTACTCGCGCGCGACGGCGCGGAACTCCGCGAGATACTTCGTGAGATTCGGCCCGTCCTGATAGAAGGGCAGGCCGTTGATGACCGGGAGGAAGGGGATGCCGTCGGGCAGCGGCGCCTGCTTGGAGATATAGGTGATCACATCCTCGCGGAAGCCGTCGACGCCCATATCCAGCCAGAAGCGCATGACGCTTTTGACCTCCTCGCGCACGGCAGGGTTATCCATATTGAGATCCGGCTGCTTTTTCGCGAAGACGTGCAGGTAGTACTGCTCGCGCTCTTCGCCGTACTCCCAGGCGAGGCCCTCAAACTGCGAAAACCAGTTGTTCGGGGGCTTTTTGCCGCGGCGCCCCCACTTCGGGTCGCGCCAGATGTAATAGTCGCTGTAAGGATTGTCCCGGCTTTTGCGGCTCTCGGTGAACCAGGGATGCTCGTCGCTCGTGTGGTTGATCACGAGGTCCAGAAGGACCCTGAGCCCGAGCGCGTGCGCGCGATCCAGCACGGCGCGGAAATCCTCGAGCGTACCGTAGTCCGGGTGGATGTTCTTGTAATCCGAGATGTCATAGCCGTAGTCGGCGTTCGGCGAGGGATAGATCGGGCTGAACCAGATGCCGTCGACACCGAGGGACTTGATATAGGGCAGCTTTTCATACACGCCCTTCAGGTCCCCGATGCCGTCGCCGTTCCCGTCGCAGAAGGAGCGGATCCAGATCTGGTAAAAGGACATATGCCGATAGTCAAAGGGTTCCAAATTCTCAGGCATCTCCTTTTGGCGCATTTGAGGCGTCGGCGTCTTTTTCGCGCTCGCGCAGCAGCCGCTCCCAGAAATGCGGCGCCTGCTCGCGCGCCTCCTGCGCGTTTTCCATCATGCCGAGGGCGCTGTCTTTGAAGTCCGCGAAGAGCTCCTGCCGGAGGCGGCGGAACTTGTCCTGAGAGCTCATGCTCCTGGCCGTCCAGGCGACGAGGTAGTCCGTGAGCTCCCGCTTTCGCTTCGCGAGCGCGCCGCTGCGCTTTTTCTCGAGCACATACTCATAGCGCTCGTAGGCCTCGGCGACACAGGTGCGCCAGTCGACGTAGATCTCGTCCATTGCTTTTTGGCCGACTTCGCGCAGATGCGGAAGATCGAGGCAGAGCCGCGCGAGCAGTGCCGACAGTGCCTCGGGCGTTTCGGAGATCGTGAAGCCGTTGCGCCCGTCGGTCACGCCTTCGGCCGCGCAGGAGCCCGCGATCAGGACACTTGCGAGCCCGCAGGCCGCCGCCTCACGCACGACGAGGCCGTTCGTGTCGAATGTCGAGGGGAAGAGGAAAAGATCGGCGCGCGTATTCCAGGCGCGCAGCGTGTCACGCTCATAGATCGCGCCGGTGAAGATGACCTTGTCAGGCCCGTCGCTGCCCATGAGGCCATAGTCCCGGGCGGTCTTCTCGAGTTCTTCGCGGTCGGGACCTTTGCCGATCATGACCATGCGGAAGTCCTGCCCGGCGTCCTTGAGCCCGCGCAGGGCTTTTAAAAGGAGCGGCAGGCCCTTGTAGTTCATCATGCGGCCGACGTATAAAAAGAGCGGCACGCCGGCGGGCAGGTCGTAGCCCGCCGTCACCTTTTCGACGTCGGCGTCACAGACGCGGCCGCGCGCGAAGTCGACGCCGTTCGTGACGACGCGGTAGTCGCCCTCGAAGCCGAGCGCCTTCAGGCTCTCGCCGGCGCCGCGGCTCACGACCCAGATGTCGTCGCAGGCGGCGATGTTGCTGACCATGGCCTTGACGCCCTCGTGCGCGGCGAGCTTGTTTCCCACCGCGCGGGCGATGTCGATGTCGTACTTCGTGTGGTAGGTGAAGACGATCGGGGCACCGCACTCCTCGCGCAGGAGCCGGGCGATGATCGTCGCCGTCGCGGGGCAGTGGGAGTGGATGAGGTCGGGATGAAAGGCTGCAAGGGACGCGAGCGCCTTGCCCGCGAGCGGGTTTCCGGTGCGGTAGCCGTTCGTGACCGAGGTCGTATCAAAGCTCGGATAGGCGACGACCGGATAGGGATAGGCGCTGTAGTCCGCGTCCGGATAGCGCGGCGTGCCGACGATCACCTGCGAGGCGTGGTCTGACTGCAGGTAATTGGCGTAGTTGAGCATCACATTGACGACGCCGTCGATGACCGGCGGAAAGGAATCGTTCAAAAGGCAGACGCGCATGGTTGGGCCTCCTTGATCATGAGTCTGTTTGCAGGAGATTTTAAAAATCATTATACGCCGGCGCGCCGGGCTTGGCAAGGGAGAGAAATGCCGCCAGCTGCGCTTTTTCCTCTTGCGTTCTTTTTAAAATTCACGTAAACTAAGGGGCAGAACACAAGATCCGGAGGTTTTCATGCAACGTATTTCACCCTGGCTGCAGCGGGCGCTGTTTGCTTTAGTCTCACTGTGTCTCATCGCGCTCGTGCTGCTCTATTCCGGCTTTTTCCAGCGGGCCTGGCGGCACCTGCACCCCATCGAGCGTGAGATCCCCGAGCGGCCGCTGCCGGTTTTAATGTACCACGCCGTCGCGCCCGACGGGACGGAGTGCAACGAGATGACCGTCACCGTCGGAAAGCTCCGCCGCGACATCGAGTGGCTCTATGATCATGGCTATACGCCGGTGCTCGCAAGCGATCTTTTATCCCCGGAGACGCTGCCGGAAAAGCCCGTGCTCCTCACCTTTGACGACGGCTACGAGAATAACTACACCCTGCTCTATCCCCTTTTGCAGGAGACCGGTGCGAAGGCGACGATCGCGATCATCGTCTCGATGCAGGACAATCCGAGCGACGTCTTTCTCACCTGGGATCAGTGCCGGGAGATGCAGGCGAGCGGACTTGTGGAGTTAGCCTCCCACACCTACTACCGGCACAACCTGGACGACCGCAACGGGACCTTCGACCCGGATCGCCCGAACGGCATCGAGCGCGCGCCAGACGAGGACGACGAGGCCTTCGCCCGCCGCGTGCTCGACGATGTGCAGCACTCCTACGAGCGCATGGTGCAGGAGACCGGCGTGCGCCCCTGCTGCTTCGCCTACCCCTACGGCATCAAAGAGCCCGACGCTGTGGAGACCGTTGAGCGCTATTTCACGGTGACCTTTCTGACGAACGCCGACACGGCGGATCTTGCCAAAGGCACGCTCGACCTCCCGCGCTGGACGATCACCGACGATACCCCGGTCTCCCACTATCTATCCTATCTGAACTGAGGAGAAGGCTATGAAGTATCACGCAGTATTATTCGATCTCGACGGCACGCTGCTTCGCAGCGACAAGACGATCTCCGCTTACACGCTCGACGCCTTAAGACGCGCCGGCGAGACCGGTGCGCTGATGATCCCCGCCTCCGGGCGGCCGGTGACGGGGCTGCAGAAGGAGCTGCAGGAGGCACCCTGGTTCCGCTACGTGATCACGGGCAACGGCTCGCGGGTCTGGGACCGGGTCGAGATGAAACTTTTATCGAGCGCCGAGCTCCCGCTTTCTCTTGCCGAGGAGATCTTCGACTTCCTCGAGCAGTTCCCCGTCGCGATCGACTGCTTCATCGCCGACGAGGGCTGGATCGAGCGCGAGACGCTCGAAAACATCGACCGCTACGTGCAGAACGACGCGCAGGCGTACGTCGTGCGCTCGATCCGAAAGCCGGTCGACGGCTTCCGCGACTTCGTGCGTTCGCGGGGACTCCCCGTGCAGAAGCTCCAGTGCCTCACGCCGGATCTTGAGCTGCTCGGCAGGATCCGCGCCGAGCTCGCTGCGCGCTTCGGCTCGCAGCTCTCGCTCGCAGGCTCGCTCGGCTGCAACGTCGAGGTAAATGCGAAGGACGCGAACAAGGGCCGCGGCATGGAGGCGCTCTGCCGCGCGATCGATCTGCCCTTTGAGCAGGTCGTGGCCTTCGGCGACGAGGACAACGACCTCGGCATGTTGCGCCTCGCCGGCCGCGGCGTCGCGATGGCAAACGCCGCCGAGAGTGCAAAGGACGCCGCTGACGCTCTCACCGAGAGCAACGACGACGACGGCGTCGCCCGGGAGCTCGACCGCCTGATGGCTGCCGGGCTTCTGGGGTAAATGATCTCACAAAACAAAACCGCACCGGGGATCGCCCGCTTTTGGAGCGATCCCCGGTGTTTTTGCGCTGTATGGCGTTGATTACTTCGCGCCGTGGTCTTCTTTCACCGCGCCGGCGCGGAAGGCGTCCAGCAGCGCGCGCAGGTCCGCGATGCGTGCGGCGAGGGCGCGGCCGTTGTCGGTCTCGGCGACCTTCTGCCTGCCATCGAGACGCTCGAAGACGTCGGTCGCGTTCATGATATCGTAGTTCTCAGAGATTGCCTTCTCGCGTCCGGCGAAGGGCTGGTGCGCGATGATGCGGTAGCAGCGGCTGTTGTACACGAGCGTGTAGCCCGCGATGCCGGAGGTCTTCTGATAGGCCTTGCAGAAGCCGCCGTCGATCACGATCAGCTTGCCGTGCCCCTTGATCGGGCTCTCGCCCTTTTTGGCCTTGACGGGCACGTGGCCGTTGATGATGTGGCAGTGCGGACCCTCGAGCCCGAACTCCTTTAAAAGCGCGTCGCACACGTCCGGGTCCTGATAGAGCGTATAGTACGGGTTCTTCGGCTCGGTCCAGGCGGACTCGTCTTTGATGAGACGGCGTTCGAAGGTCGTCATG
>CAMNAE010000030.1 GCA_946530565.1 uncultured Oscillibacter sp. | reverse complement strand
CGACGAGCGTCACCGAGGCGGCCAGGCCGTCGATGCCGTCGGTCAGATTGACCGCGTTCACGGTGCCGACCACGACAAATGCCGCAAAGAACAGATACAGCGGCAGCGGCACCGGCACGCTCATATTGGCAAAGGGGATATAAAGCGCGCTTTTCAAATGCCTGCCCCAGTACATGAGCAGCAGGAACACGAGCGCCGCGACAAGCTGCAAAAGGAACTTCTGCCGTGCGGTCAGCCCCTCGTTCTGGTGGCGGCGGACCTTGCGGTAATCATCTAAAAAGCCGATGCTCCCGAAGCACAGCGCCAGGAGAAACACATAGAGCTGCACGAGCGCCACGGAGTCGAGAACACCCCGCACGATCGTGAGCACGTGCACGGCAAGGCCGCTGCCGATGATGAACATGATGCCGCCCATCGTCGGCGTGCCGGCCTTTTTCTCATGCCACTTCGGACCCTCCTCGCGGATCTCCTGCCCGGCCTTCAGGGCCTTGAGCTCCCGTATGACCGCGCGCCCCACCGGCACTGTGACGGCAAAGCCCGCGATCAGCGCCAAAAGGCTCAAAAGCGCGTCGATATCCATGCTTCCATCTCCCAAATCTTCTGCTTTTTCTGTCGATTCGGCCGCAGCCGATCAAAATGGCGTATTATTATATCATGCAGATCGCGCTCTGTCACGCCTTTGCGGCCCTTATTTTAAAATAATCCGCAACGATCTCGCGCTCGTCCATGTGGTGCTTCACATGGTCGATCTCCTGATAGGTCTCGTGCCCCTTGCCGGCGAGCACGATCACGTCGCCGGGGCGCGCCATGCCGAGCGCGAAGTGAATGGCCTCCACGCGGTCGACGATCACGCTGCGCGGCGTCGAAAGGCCCTCGAGACCCGGCAGGATGTCGGCGATGATCGCCTCGGGGGCCTCGGTGCGCGGGTTGTCGCTCGTGACGATCACATAGTCCGCGATCTCGCCGGCGATGCGGCCCATCTTCGGACGCTTGGTTTTGTCGCGGTCACCGCCGCAGCCAAAGAGCGCGATCGTGCGGCCCTTGGCAAAGCCCTTCACGCTCTTTAAAACATTTTCAAGCCCGTCGGGCGTGTGCGCGTAGTCGATCAGGACCGTGATGTCCCGTTCGGGCGTCGGCACGACCTCGACCCGGCCCTTCACGTGCGGCACCGCGGCGAGCGCCGCCGCCGCGTCTTCCAGCGGGATCCCGAGCTGGAGCGCCGCGCCGAGCACGTCGAGCGTGTTTGCGACCATGAACGCGCCCGGGATATTCACCCGCACGCGCGTGCGCGCGTTTTTCGTGACGGCGGTGAAGGCGATATGATCGGCAGCAAGCTCGATCTCTGAAGCGCTCAAGTCCGCCGCAGACTTGATGCCGTAGGTAAAGACGCTGCAATCCGCGTTCTTCAAAAGCCGCGGCGTCCAGGGGTCGTCGGCGTTCACGACGCCGCGCGCGCACTGGGAAAAGAGGATCGCCTTGGCGTCGCAGTAGTTTTCCATCGTCTTGTGGAAGTCGAGGTGATCCTGCGTGAGGTTCGTGAAGATGCCGACGTCATAGAATACGCCCGCGACCCGGCTCAGGTAAAGCGCGTGGGACGAGACCTCCATCACGACGTGCGTGCATTTTTCGTCGCGCATCTCGGCAAAGAGTTTCTGGAGCTCATATGACTCCGGCGTCGTCCGCTCGGTCGGGATGACCGTATCGCCGATCATGTTCTGGTTCGTGCCGATGAGCCCGACGCGCGCATGAAGGCAGCGCTCGAGCACGGCCTTTAAAAGATAGGTGCTCGAGGTCTTGCCGTTCGTGCCGGTCACGGCGATCATCGTCATCGCCTCCGACGGGCGGCCATAGCGGTTCGCGCCGATCAGCGCGAGTGCCCGACGCGCGTCCGCAGTTGTGATGCAGGGGATGTCGATCCCCTCGGGCGCGCGCTCGCAGAGGATGCACGCCGCGCCCGCTTTTGCCGCCGCCGGGATGTATTTGTGCCCGTCGGTCTCGTAGCCCGGCATGGCGACAAAGAGATCGCCCGGCCCGACAAGGCGGGAATCGTAGCGCACCTCATGGATCTCCAGCTCCGGATCATAGCTGCCGCTTACATTGACGCCGCGCAGCAGATCGCCCAAACGCATATCATCAGTTCCTTCCTGTATATGTCCGCGCGTATCCCGCACGGCTCCGCCTGTTTTTCCCGCGCCTTTCCTGCGCCGTCAGTCGCGGACCGACGCGTCGCCGAACTGCACCGTGACGACGCTGCCGGGTGAGAGCTCCGCGCCGGGCTCCGCCGACTGCGAGATCGCTCTGACGCCGCTCACCGACGTGCTCGCGCCGGATGCGCGCAAAATGAGGTTCCGGTTCTCGAGCGCCGCGCGCGCCTCCTTGGGCGTCATGCCCGCAAGGTCGGGCACGGTGGCGGGCTCGGTCGGCTTTTCGACGCCGAGATAGAGCGTAATGCACGCGTCGTTCGGCACGATCGCGCCGCCCACGGGGGTCTGCGCGGTCACGGCCGCGCCATCGCCCACGGTCTTCACCTGGAAGCCGGCGCCCTCGAGAAGGGCGCGGCCCTCCTCGCCGCTCTTGCCGATCACATTGATGACGGCCTTGTCCGCGGAGGCAAGATCCCCCGCCGTGTAGTCCGGCTCCACGCCGAGATACGGCAGGATCTCCGCCATGATGCTCGCCGCCGTCGGCGCGACCATGTTGCCGCCGGAAACGTAGGTACCAGTGTAACGGCTCGGCGTGTCCATCGTGATGAGCATGATGTACTCCGGATCGTCGGCCGGGGCAAAGCACATGAACGAGACGACGACGTCGTCGGTGCCGGTCTTGTCGGCGGTACCGGTCTTGCCGCCGAGGCGGTAGCCCGCGACCTGACCGTTCTTGCCGGTGCCCGATGCGACGACGTACTCCAGACACTCGCGCACCGTCGCGCTGGTCTCCTGCGAGATCACCTGGCGCACAGGCTCGGTGTCGGCGGTCGAGATGACCCGGCCCTCGTCGTCGACGACCGCGTCGACGATGTGGGGCGTCAGGAGATAACCGCCGTTGATGCAGGCCGCCTGCGCGCGGATGAGCTGCACGGGCGTGGTCGTAAAGGTCTGGCCGAAGGCGTAGGAGGCAAGCGAGACGACGTTGCGGCGGAAGTTCTGCTCACTTGCGAAGATGCCCTGCACCTCGCCGATCATATCGACGCCGGTCTTGTCCATGAAGCCGAAGGATCTTAAGTACTGATAGTACTTGGCCGTGCCGATGCGCAGGCCCATATTGATAAACGCGGGGTTGCAGGAGTTTCCGGTCGCCTGCATGAGGCTCTGCAGCCCGTGGCCATTGTTGTTCGAGCACCAGAAGGGCTTGTCCCAGCCCTGGACCATCACACGGCCCTCGCAGTTGAAGGTCGTGTCGAGGTCGACGACGCCCTCCTCGAGCGCCGCGGCGAGCGTGATCGGCTTGAAGGTGGAGCCGGGCTCATAGGTCGAGTCGATGACCTTGTTGCGCCACTGCGTATTGAGCGCCGCGCTCTTGGCCGCGCTCACGGCCTTGCTGTAGGCCTCCTCGCTCTCGTAGGAGTCCCGGCGGCTCTCGATGTCGGCGAGCTTTTCGTTCAGGTCCGCGAGAAGCCGGCTGTCGATGACCGTGCCGGGGTCTGAGGAGTCGTAGTACGGGAAGGTCGCCTCCGCGAGGATCGCGCCGGTCTTGCAGTTCATCACGATGCCCGCGCCGCCGTTCGCAGCACTGAATTTGTTGAGCATCGCGGCCATGCCCTTTTCAAGATAGCTCTGCACGTTCGTATCGAGCGTAAGGCGCAGGGAATAGCCGTCGCTCGCCTCGTACTCCCGCTCATACTGGTACAAAAGCTCCACGCCCGTGTTCGTGTGCGCCGAGACGCGCAGCCCTCCGGAGCCGGTGAGCGTCGCGTTGTACTTGGACTCAAGGCCCAGCGCGCCGTTTCCCTCGCTGTTCACGAAGCCGATCACATTGGCGGCAAGCGTTCCGTAGGGGTAGATGCGCTTGGGGTCGTCTTCCGTGTAAATGCCGCGCAGGCGCACGCGGCTGCCCTCAGGCACCTCGCGGCCCTGATCGTCGATCTCGCCGGAGCGGAAGCGGTTCACCTCGTCGATCATGTCCTTTTCGGCCTTGCGGGCGAGCACCTCGTACTGCGAGGAGACGCGCTGCATGTGCCGCTCGATCTCCTCGCGTTCGATCTCCAGGATCCGTGAAAGGCCGCGCACGACGAAGTCCGCGTCCCGGATCACCCGCTCGCCCTTTTCCTGCTGCTCCTCTTCATAGGCGAGGATCTCCTTGGGCGCGATAAAGACCGTGGCGCTGGGCGTCGAGATCGCGAGCACGTTGCCGTTCGCGTCGTAGATCGTGCCGCGTGAAGACGTTAAAACGTGCGTGCCGGTCTGCTGCGCCGAAGCCAGCTCCTGCAGCTCGTCGTGCCGCAGCACCTGCAGCTCATAAAGTTTTACAAAGAGCGCCGCAAAGGTCAAAACGCCCATCACCGCCATGACCAGCACCGTGCGCCAGCGCACGGTTTTGTTGGCCCGCAGGATCGAGGCGCTTTTTCTGCGCTTTTCCGCCATGTCCATTCCTCCCATGATCGGGGCTTTTTCCGCTTCCGGAGCCTGCCCGGCCCGGACGCGGGCAATGATAAAAAAGCTCTCTGTGTCCCTGTGAGACACAGAGAGCTTTCTTTTCGATCAGTTCTCTCTTGCCGTCAGCGGAAGAACTCCACCGCATTGCGGGCGCTCGCCGCCACACTCTTAAGACCTTTTTCGAGAAGCGAGGGCTCCTGCTCGTCGTAGACCGTCGCCTGATCCCCCTCGGAGAGATCATAGTAGAAGGTCTGACTGGGGCTGGGCTTGCTCATACCCGCCGCGAGCGCCGCCTCCTTGACCGTCGTGCGGTCAAACATGCGCTCGTACTTGGAAAGCAGGTTCACGTTCTCGGTCTCGAGCACCGTGAGCTCCGATTTGAGCTTCACGGTCTCGCGCGAGAGCGTCGCGATCTCCATATAGCTGTAGATGAGCCAGCCCGCCAGCACGACCGCGCACAAAAAGGCGATCACCGTGAGCGGCGAAACGTGCAGCGCCGCAGGCTTTACAAGGGTCTGCGCCGCCGGGACCGCCTGCACCGTCGGCGCAGGCGCGGCAGCAGCAGAAGGGCTCTTGCGATAAAAGCCGGGCGCTTTCGCGTCGCGGTAGAAGCTCGGCGCCTCGCCCGCGTGGGAGAACTCCCGCTCCCTGACATCCCATTCGACCTCGCGTGCAAGGTTTCCCTCCCGCGGGAAATGCAAAGTGCTCTGCTTTGCAACAGCGGCCATGGTTCTCCCTCCTGCTTTTTCTCTCATCACAGCTTCTCCGCGACGCGCAGCTTGGCTGAGCGCGCGCGGGCGTTTTCATTGAGTTCCTCGTCACCGGCCACGATCGGCCTGCGGGAAACGAGCCGGATCTTCGGCTTGTTGCCGCAGACGCACACCGGGAACGACGGCGGGCAGGTGCAGCCCTGCGTCAGATCCCGGAAGGTCGTTTTGACGATGCGGTCCTCGAGCGAGTGGAACGTGATGACCGCAAGGCGCCCGCCCGGCCTGAGGCCCTCGACCGCGGCCTCGAGCATCGGCGAAAGCGCCTCCAGCTCCCGGTTCACCGCGATGCGGATCGCCTGAAAGCTGCGCTTGGCAGGATGCTGCTTCTCGCGCCTGGCCGCAGGCGGCATCGCCGCGCGGATCAGGTCGGAGAGCTCCAGCGTCGTTTCGATCGGGGATTCCGCGCGTTTCTTCACGATCGCGCGGGCGATGGCGGGGGCATAGCGCTCCTCGCCGTAGTCATAGAGGATATGGCGGAGCTCTTCATAGCTCCACTCGTTCACGATATCACGGGCGGTCAGCCCCTCGCGCCGGTCCATGCGCATGTCCAGCGGGGCGTCTTTCTGGTAGGAAAAGCCGCGCTCAGCGTCATCGAGCTGCGGCGAGGAGACGCCGAGGTCGAAGAGCATACCGTCGACAGCGGGCCTTCCGAGCTCCGCGAGCACGGCGCCGAGGTCCTGAAAATTCGCGTGCACGAGCGTGACGCGGTCATCTTCATCGGCACGGAGCCGCTCCCGCGCGGCTTTGATCGCCGCGTCGTCGCGGTCAAGGCCGATCAGGCGACCGCCGGGCCCGAGCCGCGATAAGATCTCGCTGGAGTGCCCGGCCCGGCCGAGCGTTCCGTCAAGATAGGTCCCGTCGGGGCGGATCTCAAGCGCCTCCAGGCACTCCCGGAGCAGTACCGGCTTGTGCGTATATTCCATGGCGGTCACGGCGTCAGGAACCAGGCCGCAGCGCGCTCATCGCGGCGGCGAGATCCTCGCTCAAAAGCGCCTGCTCGTGCGCGTCCCATGCCTTCTCGTCCCAGATCTCGCACCAGGCGTTCGCGCCGGTGATCACCGCGTTTTTCTGGAGCCCCGCATATTTGCGGAGGTTCGCCGGCAGCAGCACGCGGCCCTGCGCGTCGGGCTCGCAGCACACAGCGTTCGCATAGAGCAGCGACAGCACGCGGGCCTGGTTGTAGTCGGCCCGGTCGATCTGCTCGGAGAGCTCCTCCCATTTCTTTTCGGGGTAGATCGCAAGATAATTGCCCGTGCCGATCGTGATATAGAGCACGGAGCCCATCGCCTCGCGCAGGGGTGCCGGGATCACGATGCGGCCCTTGGCGTCGATATTGTTGCTGTACTTGCCGATCAGACGCATCTTCCCTGCCCCCTTCCCCCAATTTCGGGTCAAAACCGGCGGGAATTTGGGCGTTTCTGCCCTTTTGTGGTCTGCTTCACCACATTTCCCCACCGTTACTTATGAGTATAACAGAGAAAATCAATTTTGCAAGTGAATTTTTTCAAACATTTTTTATGGATAATCCCGCTTTTTGCCCGGTTTTTACCACAAATCGCGAATTTTCAAACAGGTGTTTGAGTTTGGTTCCCTTGGTTTACGTAAAAACAAAACCTCAAATTGACACAAGCCGTTGTGTCAATTTGAGGTTTTGCTGCATATCTGCTTCAAGATATTGGGGTTTTGGCTGTCATTATTTGTTACCAATTCGTCATTTTTAACGAAATTTTCGACAGCCGGATCCGGGGCGCGTTTTCCCCTCAGCTCTCGGCTTCTGCGGCCGCGAGAGACTCGCGGCTCTTCTGCTGCTTCTCGGCGGAAGCGGCGCGGAAGCGGGCGCGGGAGTCCTTGACCTCGCTGAGCGCGGCCGCAGTCGCCTCCTCGAGGCGGCTCATGAGATCCTCGGCGTAGTGGTTCGCGACCTCGTAGAGCTGGGCGGAGCGGCCCTCGGCGCGGGCGAGGATGCGGCGCGCCTCCTCCTGGGCCTGATAGGTGATCTCGCTGTCGGAGACCTTCTGCTTCGCCTCGGCCTCGGCGTTTTTGAGCATGCGCTCGACCTCGCGCTTGGCGTCCTCGATGAATTTGTCGCGCTTGGCCAAAAGGTCCTGCGCACGCTTGAGCTCGGTGGGCAGCTGGGCCCTGAGGTCGTCCAGCAGGTCGAGCATCTCGTCGCGGTCCACCATGCTCATATTGGGCTTGAGCGCGGGGGAGCGGGCGTCCTCGATGCGCTCGTAGAGCAGGTCGATCAGCCGATTGACTTCCATCTCATTGGCATTGGTTTCGTTCGCCACAGCTCATCTCTCCTTGTCCTGTATGAATTGCCGCACCATCGGCAGTATTTCCTTTGGCAGATACAGCTCCAGCGGACGGCCGTAGAGGATCATGTCGCGCACCATGGAGGAGCTGAAGTGCTGGTATTCCGGGCTCGCGGGCAGAAACATCGTCTCGAGCTCCGGGCGGATCGAGCGGTTGATGATCGCCATCTGTGTCTCTGAGTCGTGGTCGCTCACATTGCGCACGCCGCGCACGATGATGTGCGCGCCGTGCTCGACCGCAAAATCCGCGATGAGCCCGTGCAGGAGCTCTGCCCTGGCGTTCGGGATCGGGCGGATCGCCTCGCGCACGAGCGCAAGCTTCTGCTCGGTCGTGAACATGGGGCTGCGCTTTTCGGTGTTCGCGCTCACGCAGACCAGGACCTGATCGAAGCAGGCCGCCGCGCGGCGGATGATATCCATATGCCCCAGCGTGATGGGGTCGAAGCTGCCGGAGCAGACAGCAGTGATCATGCGGGATCCCTCGCTTTTATCATGGTTCGCCCGCCTCCGGTTCGTCGCCGGCGCGGCGGTAGACCGTGACCGCGATCTTGCCGTAGCGGTAGGTCTTATGGAGGCGGTAGGGCGGCGCGAGCGCCGGTACGGCCATGCCGACCGGGTGCTCGGCGGTCATATAGCCGTGCGGGGCGAGCAGGTCGTGCCGCGCGATCTGCGCGATCGCCGGCGCGAGCAGCCCCGCGGAATAGGGCGGGTCCAAAAGGATGATGTCGAAGGGCGTCCGCACGGATTTCAGATAGGCCATCGAATCCCCGGCGATCACCCGCGCGCGCGAGGTGAGCTCGGTGAGCGCGAGGTTTTCTCGGATCAGGCGCACGGCGTCGGCGCGGCGGTCGACGAAGACGCAGCTCTCGGCCCCGCGGGAGAGGCATTCGATGCCAAGCTGCCCCGTGCCGGCGAAGAGATCGAGCACGCGCCGGCCCTCGATGTCGAACTGGAGCACGCTGAAGAGCGCCTCCTTGACGCGGTCGGTCGTCGGGCGGGTCTCCATGCCCTCGAGCTGCTTTAAATGCCGCCCTCTGGCCGTTCCTGTGATCACGCGCATGGCGCCGCCCCCCTTCACGCCGGCATCAGCCCCGGCAATTGTTCCCGTTATTTTACGCCATTTGGCCCCGCTTTGCAATCCCTTTTTGGCATTTTTCAAAAAAGCGGGCTGAGAACGCCCTTGACGTGGGGGCTGGATGGCGGGTATAATCAGCTTGCTCAAGCCTGCTCCGCATATTTTTATCCCCCTGCGCGGCAGGCGAACTCTGCTCTTTTCCTTATGATTATGATAAGGGGGTATCCGCCTTGCTCTGTCTCAGGCCTGGTGTCTATATAAAGCGCGCACTCGCTCTTTTCACGCTCTGCGCGCTGCTTTTCGTGCCCTGCGCCGCAGCCGCGGACGACGGGGCGATGTATCTTGCCAAGCTCCGCCCCGAGGCCGGCGCGGCTGCCGAGGAGCCCTTTGTGAGCGTCGACGCCGCGGAGCTGCGGCGGCTTCTCCAGGACGATCTCGTCGTCTGGTACGAAGAAGACGCGCTCGTCTCGCTTCCGGATGCGTCCGCGCCGCTCGTCACCGAAGAATCCCCCGGCTCACTCACCGTGACGGCGCCGCGGCTTTACGGAACGCTCTCCCCCTGGTACGAGGACCGCATGTGGCACCTCGACCTGATCGGCGCCGCGGCCCTGTACGACGCTGGCTTCACCGGCGCGGGCGTCCGCGTCGGCATCATCGACTCCGGCGTCTCGGAACATGAGGCGCTCGCCGGACGCCTCGCCCCGGGCCGGAACTTCATCGACGGCAGCGACGACACGACCGACACCTACGGCCACGGCACCCACGTCGCCGGGCTCATCGCCGGCCGCGCAGACACGGGTTGCATCGGAACGGCACCGGACGCGACGCTCGTTCCCTTAAAGTGCTTCAACGAGAAAAATACACTCCTGAGCCTGATCGCAAAAGCGATCTACGCCGCGGTCGACGAATTCGACTGCGACATCATCAACATGAGCCTCGGCTTTACGAGCAATTCGACCGCGATGGCGGAGGCGGTCAATTACGCCGCGTCAAAGGGCGTGCTCGTCGTCTCGGCCGCCGGCAACGGCGGCGGCAGCACGGTCTACTACCCCGCCGGCTATGAAAGTGCGATCGGCGTGGGCTCCATTACAAGCAGCGGCCTCATCGCCGCGCGCTCGAACCACAACGAGTCCGTCTTCATCGCCGCGCCCGGCCACGGTGTGATCACGACGCACCACAACGGCGGCTATACGCAGGTGAGCGGGACGAGCTTTGCCGTGCCGGTCGTCTCCGGCGCGGCGGCGGCCCTGAAGAGCGCCTGCCCTGACCTGAGCCCCGACGAGCTCTGCGAGATCCTCGCTTCGACCGCGACCGACGCGGGCGCCGTGGGGCGCGATGACTACTATGGCTGGGGCATTCTGAACCTCGCCGGTGCCGCTGCGGCCCTGCCGCAGGGGATCAGAATCCACGCGGAAGATGACGGCACGGTGCGCGTTTCAAACCATTCGGATGCTGATCTGAGCGCCCTTTTGATCGCGGCGCAGCACTTCGGGAGCGGCCGCGCGGGAGCGACGCAGGTGATCCCGCTGACGCTCCCGGCCGGAGCCTCGGTCTCCGTCACGGTCTCCCCGAACGCGACCGTGCTGTATCTTTTGGATCCCGACTTCGTCCCGCTCACAGCGCCGGTAGAGCTGCCCTGAAGCTTGCGGGCAGGGTTTCGGTATTCTGTACAGATTTTTCCCCTGATCTTTTCGCAAATGCTCCAAAAACCGTGGGCGGCTCAAAAAAAGCTTTGACAAACGTCCGCCGTTCGGTTAAAGTAGAGAACAACGAGGCAGGGGGGAATGCCGCGGATCTTTCCGCGGCATTCCCCCCTGCTTTTTCCATTTCACCCTGGCGCAGACGGCCGCAGACGCCCTGCCCGGGCTGATCAAATCGAAAGAGAGGTCGTTACCCATGCAGGAATTTAAAATGCACTCCAATCTCGTCTTCGTGGACACCTTCAAAG
>CAMNAE010000029.1 GCA_946530565.1 uncultured Oscillibacter sp. | reverse complement strand
GGAGACGCGCATGGCGGAGCCGTTGCCGCAGCTGTTATAGGGGTGTGTGACCTCCCCGTTCAGCCACATTTTAAAACGGTGTCCATAACCCGCGTGCGGGTATTTGTGCCCCCAGGACTGCATGGAGTCCCTGAGCAATCTGCGCATGTCACGCTCATCTTGCTCGACCTCGAGATCGCGTGCCTCCAGAAGAGCGTCAGCCACAGCAACTGTCATGACCGAGTCGTCGGTCACACCGCTGTACTTTGTGAAGAGCGGAAAGTCCTTTGTCTTGTCGCCCTGATCAAATTCATAGGGCGCACCGATCATATCCCCCAGAAACGCACCAAACATAGTCTTTTTCCCTTTCGTCATTTGAACTGTACGCAGTATAGCACAGCTACGGCGCGCGCCGTCGCCCGGCAGGCGACATTTATTCAGAAGCCCAGGAGCGGCTGGGCGTGATCGAACAGCGCGATATTGATGTCGAAGATATTGTAGTTATGCTTCAGAATGAACCAGGAGATGATCAGATCGAACTGGCTTGACGGAGAGAGCGCGAGCTCCGCTCGCTCCAGAAGATCCTTCGTCTCATCAAGATCCAGTTCCAATGCGATCGCAAGCGCCAGTGCGGTTTTCTTATTCGGCTTGTAATCCGGATTGCAGCGAATCTTCGAAAAATGTTTCCGGCTGATGTTCGCCCTTTTATAGACCTCCGGATCTCTCATGTGCTTTTCATCGATCAGGCGCAAAAGTCGCTGCTGGAAGGTCTCCTCCCTGGCCGCGAGCAGCTCTTCAAGGTTCCCGGCGGGCATCGCGGCAGAAGCCGCCATACCGACCGGCGGGGAAATGCGCTTCTTTTCCCTGTCATCCTTGCCTTTGATCCCGTTTGAGACGGCCATAGCCTCAGGAGCCGGTGCTGCGGAGGCTCCGAAACAGCCTTCCTGCCCGACTTCAAGTTCTTTGAGCTCGTAGAAGGCCTCAGCTGTCTCCGGGTAACGCTCTTCATAGTACGTCGGGAGCACGCCACGGATGCGAAACAGATGGTTCAGCTTAGCTTCAGTCTGGCGGGAGATACGCTGATGCGTATACTCCCTGCGCTTCTGCTCACCGACATAATGCTCGTCGATATAGCTGTTGATCCCACGGAAGAGCCGGTTCGAAAGCGAGTATGCCTCGGAGCCGAATACAACGAGCGTAATGAGCACTTCATGCTTCAAGAGCCATTCGCTGAAGACATCGACCGCTGTTTTCAGTGCCGTGACCTTCGGAAAGCCGTAGCTCCCGGACGAGATCAGAGGAAAAGCGACGCTCTCGCACCCCAGCTCAGATGCTTTCCTGAGTGCTGCGAGATAGGTCTCTTTCAGCCCACGGATCTCATCTTCACTGCCTGTATCCCACACTGGCCCGGTCACGTGGATGATGTATCTGGACGGAAGCGCAAAGCCCGGCGTGACAGCCGCTTCCCCGATGTTCAGCGCACCGATCTTCTTTCTCTCGGCGAGCAGCAGCTCTTTTCCGGCAGCTTCATAGATCGCGCGATCGGTACCGTCGCCGATCACAGGACGTGGATTTGCCGTATTCACGATCGCGTCAGCTTCGACTTTGGTAATGTCGTTTCGAATGATCTGAAATGGCATTTGCGAACCTCCCGATTTATTAAGACAGACGATCGACCTTCTGCCGCTTCACGAGCTCTGCAAAGGCACCGTTCAAGTGCATCAATTCCTCATAAGTGCCGTCTTCGATGATCGATCCGCCCTCAAGCACAATGATTCTGTCACAATGGCGGATCGTTGAGAGACGGTGCGCGATCACGATGCGCGTGCAGTTCAAGCCGGCGAGCGCATCGGAGACTTTCTTTTGCGTGATATTGTCGAGTGCGCTTGTCGCCTCGTCGAACATCAATATCTTCGGTTTCGGCGCGATCGCGCGTGCGATCAAAAGCCGCTGCCGCTGACCGCCGGAAATGCCGCCGGAGCCCTCAGCGATAAAGGTATGCATGCCCATGGGCATGGCGCGGATATCGTCGGCCATACCGGCCATCTCAGACGCCTCCCAGGCGTCGTCGAGCGTCAGACGCGGGTCCGTGATCACGATATTGGAATAGATGTCACCGGCAAAGAGCTTCCCGTTTTGCAGGACCGTGCCGATTCTGGAGCGAAGAGACTTGATATCGACCGAGCGGATGTCCTTTCCATCATAATAGACAGCGCCCTTCTGCGGGGTCTCAAAGCCGAGAAGGATCCGCATCAGCGTGCTTTTTCCGCAGCCGGTCTTGCCGACGATCGCAATAAACTGTCCCGCTTTGATCTTAAGACTCAGGTTGTTGAGGATCGGCGGCATATCTTCGCGGTAGCGGAAGGTCACGTTGCTCAGTTCGACGCAGCCGCTCAGTTGTTCGATCACAGGCTTCTCTTCGCTGGTCTCGGGTACAGCCTCCAAAAAAGGCTTAGACATGGCAAAGATCGGATTGATCAAGGCCGCAGCCGGAACTGCCGCAGAAAGTTCCAGCAGTGCCGCGACCAGAACAGCAAAAGCGGCATTAAAGGCATAATACTGTGAAACGGAAATATCTGCATGGATCGACACAGAATAAATGGCAACAGATGCGATCAGCGGTATCGACTGCAGGATCACATCGCTCACCTTTAGGTAAAGAGGCGGATCATACAGGTACTTTGCCTGTGTCGCATAGGCGCGGCCCCAGCGGGCAAAGGCGCGCTGCTCGGCGCCTGAGAGCCGGATCTTTTCGATACCTGAGATCAGCGCGTAAGCGAGACCGTCCTCTTTCGCGGCATAATCCATCTGGGCTCTGAAGTTGTCAGAGCGAAGAACGATCGACAGCAGAATGAAAAAGAGCATCAAAAGTGCCGTCATAAGTGCCGGGAGCGCAAGTGCCGGCGCAAGCGAAATGATCTGCAGAACATAGATCACGGAAAACAACACCGTAAGACAGGCGCTGATCGTGATCTCAAATAAACACCTGACCAGAAGTCCCATATACGACGTACGCTCCGCAAGATCTCCCGAAGAAAAGTCCTTGAAAAAGGACGTCGGAAGGGACAATATGCGCATCATGACCGCAGACTGCAGGCTCTGATTCAGTTTGAGGCTGATCCGTTTGAGCACAAGATCGCGGCTGATCTTAAACAGCATTGGCTCACCGAGACGCAGATCATAAAGACGGCGATTGCGACGATGACCTGTACGCTCTCTGAGAACAAAACGTCGGAAAAGAGCTGACGATGGAGCCATGGGAGCAGCAGTCCTACGAGAGAAGCAGCAAAACCAAAGATGAGCAGCAGTGAAATGCTGCCCTGATCAAGGTTTTCAAAGAGAAACGCAAACACATCGCGCCGGTTGAGCTTCTTAGCCGGAAGGGGTTTATAAAAAGCGATGGCCTCTTGTGAAAACAGCCGCTCTTCTTTCGCGCCGACCCTGCGCATCTCGCCGCTGACAGGGTCGGCATAACGATAGCCTCCAAAGCCGTTGGGGATCAGCGCGACCGGCTGCGCATCGGAAGAAAAGGTCGTGAGCATGGGGCCGGAGGCGTCCTTGTGCCAATGCGGAGTCAATTCCACCTCGCGGGTCATGATCCCGCTCGGCTGCAGCAAAAATGCAAGGACCTCATCCATATCGTTGAGATGGTCCGGGACATCTCCGGGCTTGACACGGAAAAACTGCAGGATCGCAGTGACAGCATCCGTAGTGCGCTCTCTTTCACTTAGAAGAGACGCTGAAAGGCGCTGGCCCAGAACGGAGCCTGCGATGCGCTGCATGGCATTCTCGAAGGCCTCGGCATCGGATCGTTTGCGGTATTCGATCTGTTCTTCAAACCAGCCTGCCATCGAGAAACGCCCCCTTCCTGAACATAACAAAAAAATGGTTCTTCATACGATTCTTCGATCAAAAGAACCCAAAATCATTCGTTCGCCTGTGAGTTTCGCTCACACAGGAGAACTGCGCCTTAAAATAGCCGTGCCATGCCGGTCTCGCTCAACGCAGTTTCGCCGTGCAGCACAGTATCAAGCACAGAAATCTTGTAATGCAGGCGTTCTACTTGAGACCGGTATTAATCGCTGGTCACAAGCTCGGTGTATTTGCCACCCAGGGCCATCAGCTCTTCATGGCTGCCGCGCTCCACGATCCTGCCGCGGTCCAGGACGATGATCTCGTCGCAGTCCCGGATCGTTGAGAGTCTGTGCGCGATCACGACACAGCTGATCCCGCGGTCCTTGATCGAACGCACGACATCGAACTCGGTCTGAGCATCAAGCGCGCTGGTCGCCTCATCCATGATGAGGATCGTTGGATCCTGTGCCAGTACCCGCGCGATCTCAAGACGCTGACGCTGGCCGCCGGAGATATCTCCTCCGCCCTCGCGCAGCCGGTACTGATAGCCGCCGCTGCGCTGCATGATGTCATCATGGATCTGCGCATCCCGTGCGGCAAGGATCATCTCGAAATCCTCGATCGAACGATCCCACATTTTAATGTTGTTTGCGATCGTATCCTCAAAGAGAATGATATCCTGATCCACCACACTGACGGAACCGGTAAAGACATCCCGGTCGATGCTGCGCATCGGCTTCCCGTCAAAAAGGATCTCGCCCTCCCACGGGTCATAGAGACCGGAGATCAGCTTTCCGACCGTACTTTTACCGCTGCCTGTCCCGCCCACGATCGCAACGCTCTTCCCGCTCGAAAGCTCCAAAGAGAAGTCCTCAAGGATGGGCAGCGATAGGCGCGAGTAGCCGAAAGTAACATGCTTCATGCTCAGATTGCCCCGAAGCTTGCTGTTCTTCTGACCGCTCTCTTTTACAAGGAGCTTCGGGTCGACGGGATACTCCATAACATCCTCGATGCGTTCCATCTGACCTCGCAGCTCCTGAAGGTTCTGTCCGGCCTCGATGAGGCTGCGAGCCGGGAGCAGGAAATGCGTAAGCAGACCTTGAAAAGACAGCACCATGCCCGGGGTGAAGCTGCCCTGGAATACATAGTAAACGCCCATGGCGAGGATGATATTATTGACAAGATCCGCAATGAGTTCCGGGATCTTACCGAAGAACGCGTCGAGTCTGGCTGCGCGGACCTGCTGCGTGTTGACACTGGCCTGATAGCCTGACCAGCGGCGGAAAAAGCCCTGTTCTGCTCCACTCGATTTGATCGTCTCGATCATTTCGATGCCGGAGACGGTCGAGGAATAGAGTCTTGCTTCATCACGCATCATGACCCGCGTGAGGTTCAGCCGCTCTTTGCTGACTCCATTCGCACAGTTGAGATTCAAAAGCACTGCGAAAACGCCCACTGCCGTCAAGACCACGGAATAGCGCAGCATAACGATCAGATACACGATCAGCAGCAGAGTATCAAGAAACAGCGGTGCAAGAAGATCCACAAGTTTTTCGGCGATCGGCGCGTTTGCGTGCCGGCGCTGTTCAAGATCCCCCGCCATACGCTGTGAGAAAAAACGCATTGGCAGCTGCAGCACATGCCAAAAATAAGACGCGTTGCCCAAAGAGGCAAACTTGCCGCTGATCCGCAGTGAATAGACCGCATGGATCCAGGCGATGATGATGCGTAGAAGTGTAAAAACAGACAGCATCGCCAGGAAGGGCATGACCAGGCCATTGTTTCGCCCTTCGAGCAGATGGTCCATAAAGAACCACGAAAAAGCCGCGGTGGTCAGTGCCGAAAGCGATAAAATGCCGGTGGTAATACCGGTAAAAAGCAGTGCGCTGCCTGTCCCCTTCAGGCGTTGAGCGGCGAAGCGGAACACGCTCTTCTCCTTGCCAGAAGGCACGAAGTCCTCACCCGGCGTGATGAAGATGCAGATACCGGTAAATTCTTCATCAAATGCCTGCTCTGTGATCACAGTACTTCCGCGGGAGGGATCATTTAAATACACCTTGCCCTTTTTAAAACCGCATACAACCACAAAATGATTGAAATTCCAGTGTACGATGCAGGGGAAGGTCCCAAGCTCCTTCAGCTTGTCGGGCTCCAGGCGGTAGCCCTTCGCGTCAAAGCCATAGCCTCTTGCGGCCTTGGCGATGTTGCCGGCCTTGGACCCGTCGCGTGAGACGCCGCAGTCCTCGCGAATCTGCTCCAGCGGCAGCCATTTGCCGTAGTATCCCATCACCATAGCCAAACAGGCAGCGCCGCATTCCAGCGCCTCCATCTGCATGACGACCGGCGCCTTTGCAACACCGCTTCTGACCGGTTCCGGGATCTTTCGTTCTTTGCACTCAGCCATTGTTCCGCTCCACCTCCCCTCTTAAATCGAGATCAGGCTCTGCTCAATGAAACAGGAAGCGGATCGGTGCGATCAGCTCCGTTCCGTTTGCCGAATTCACTTGGATCCTGCCGCAAACCGCCCAGATCAGCACACCGATCATAAGGATCAGCACCGCGGCGAGGAGCAGCCAGACAGAGGGCGTGGTGACCTTGATATAATCATTGAGATTCTCAGGTGACGAAACCCGCTGAATGCTCTTTTCACGAAAAATCGAACGATCAGGCATGATACAGCCCTCCTTTCCATGATAGCTATTTTAGAAGTGAAGACTTGAATTGTCAATTGCTTTTCGATATGATCTCTGAAATACAAGGCGCGGCGCAGAGTCTCGGTCACTCCGCGCCGCGTTGAGGACTTGTTCGGCATCAGGGACACCCTGCTGCCCGCCCAGGGGCATTTCATTTCAGATTGATGAATACGAGACCGATCAGGCAGATCGCGATCCCAAGCAGCTTGTTCCAGGTCAAAGCCTCCTGGTAGAGGAAATACCCGACGAGGATCAGCATGGTGGAAAGCAAAGCAGCCTGCACGATAAAACCGGTGCTCACCTGCCAGCCTGCCTTGTAGGCGTAGATCCAGCCGGTTTCCAGGCCGACGACCGCAATGCCGAGCACGAAGCTCGTCCAGTTCAGATGGCTGTACTCGGCGAGAAGGCTGCCGCCGCGATTCAACGCGAAATAGAGAATGCCGCTGACGATGGCGCCTATAAAATAAGTAACCGTCAGTGAAGCGAGCGGATGGATCGCAGCGGGCGTAGATTTGGCACTGATCTGATAGAAGATATTGGAAAAGACCAGCAGTGCGATCGGCCAGATATAGGAAAACATGATCATTACCTCCCTGTGCTAAGACACAACAAGAGGATTATACTGAAATCAATCAGATTTGCAAGCGTTTCTGCACTAAAAAGCAAGGAAAAAGACACGAACCAGCCGGAGCGTAAAAGCTGATTCGTGTCGAAAGGTGATTTGATTTTGACTGTGCTCGGGTATCAGGAATTGCGATTGTTCAAACAGCGCTCGATCTCAGCAAAGAGCGCGTCCACAAAAATTGGCTTTTCCGCAAAGCCGTTCATACCGGCGTCATAAGCCTGCTTTTGATCCTTTTCATAGACATTGGCACTCACTGCGATGATAGGGATATCCGCTTTCTCACGCTCCGGAAGGCTGCGGATCTGCCGCGTTGCCTCAAGTCCGTCCATGTGCGGCATCATGATGTCCATCAGGATCAGATCATAATAGCCTGCCGGGGCCGTCTCGATCCTCTCCAGTGCCTCTTCCCCATCCTCGGCAAAATCCACCTCAGCGCCGCTCTGACGAAGTATCTCATCCGCGATCTCGCGGTTCAGCCGGATATCCTCGGCGACGAGAAAACGCTTACCGGAAAAATCGATCCGGGTCATCACGCTGCGCGCAGAGGCGATCCGCTCGTTCAGGTACTGTCCGAATTCCTGGTCGTTTGAAGGCATCAGCGGCTCCTCTGCAGCCTTACCGCTGTGGAAGGTGATGCGCATGATCCGGTCGAGGGTCTTGAGTAAATACTCTCCGGAGACACGGATGCTCTCAAGATAACGCCGAAGCTGATCCGGGTCATCAGAATGCATTTCCGCAAGATTCACGCAGCCGAGCATAATATGGAGCGGCGTACGGACATCGTGCGACATGCGGAAGATCTGCAGCAAACGCGAGGGTTGACCCTCGTCGATGCACTCCTGAAGAAGATCATCCACAGTGACGCCCAGAATGTCCGCAAGCTTTGGAAACAGCGTCACATCCGGAAACGAGAGATCACGTTCCCATTTTGAAACCGCCTTGTCGGTCACGCCGAGCCAGTCCGCAAGCTTCAGCTGTGTCATGCCGTTTTGCAGTCGAAGAGCGCGAATGCTCTCACCAAGCGTTCTACGTTTTGCCATTTCGCACCTCCTGAGACTAAGATAGCACAGGCAGCGACATAAGGCAATCGACGCGTGGTAGAGTCAAAGCTGACGACCGCGATCAGCGTTTACCTCAGGGGTTCACGCATCGAGTACCTCAACGAGCTCTATGTGGAAATTCAGCTCTTTGCCCGCCATGTCATGGTTGGCGTCAAAGGTGATCGTCTGATCGTCCTTTGCAGTGACACTTGCCGGAAAGGGCTGTCCGAACTGGTTCTGCAGATAGACTTTTTCGCCGACCGCAAGAGTCTCGGCACCCGGCAGGCGGGAAAGCTCCAGCGTAAAGATCGCAGACGGGTCTTTTTCACCATAGGCCTCAGAAGGCAGCAGGTGGATATCGACCGCCTGACCGACCTCCATATCGGCGACAGCAGCATCGAAGCCTTTGATCATCATGCCAGCACCGCAAACGAACTCAAGCGGCACACCGCGGCTATACGAAGAATCAAATTCGGTGCCGTCGTTAAATGTCCCGCGATAGTGGGTACGGCATTTTTTGCCCACGTTTCTGCTGGCTTTCCCGCTGTGGCAGCTGCCGGCGCAGCCATGTTCCCCGCAGTCGTGGTCGGTGCAATCATGCCCTTCACCGTGGTGGTCACAATTCGCGCCGGTATTGACGAGCTCGCCGCGAAGATAGGCCGCGACCGCCTCATCGGCATTGCCTGAGGCGCCGGCACACAGATCAATGCCTTTTTCCGCAAGCGCCGCCTGCGCGCCGCCGCCGATGCCGCCGCAGATGAGCACATCGATGCCGCGGTCATTCAAAAGTCCCGCAAGTGCTCCGTGACCGGAGCCGTTGGAGCCGATCACCTCGGAGGATACCACCTTGCCCTCTTCGACCTCATAGACCTTGAAAGTCTCGGTGTGGCCGAAATGCTGAAAGATCTCTCCGTTTTCATAAGTGACTGCGATTCTCATGTGATCTGATTCTCCTTAAGAAAGCTAATGCAAAGATGCTTTACTTTTTTGTGTATTCCGCGATGACAAACGAGATCTCTGTGTCAAGCGTGTCAAGCGCCAGAAGCTTTGCCCTGTCTTTTTCACCCGTGTGATAATAGTAGGGCGTCATCTGAAAAACGGCCTCTATGTCTTCCCGGCAGGAAAGATGGATCCGTGCCTGAACGTTTCGGGTCCCCTGCAGCATCAAAGCACTTGTCTCCGGCAGTTTTTCATCATTCTCATAAGGCGCATCATAGAGCGCCTCTTTGAGCTCCCAAAGATGTTTTTTTCCGGGAACCACCGTATAGAGCTGCCCACCGGGCTTCAGGACACGCGCAAATTCCGGCTCATGGAAGGGCGCGAACAGGTGTACCGCGGCGTCAAAGCTCGCGTCCGCGACCGGGATCGCCGCGAGATTGGCGACGAAATATCGGGCGTTCCCGCGCTTTGCGGCCAGACGGATCATCTCTTTCGAGAGGTCAAAGCCGTAAACCGACAGCGCCGGGTTTTCGCCGAGGGCAGCTGTATAGTAGCCCTCGCCGCAGCAGATGTCGAGCACTGTACCGCTCCTCTTTGAAAACAGCTCTGTTAGCGTGTCTTTGAGCACACTGTAATAGCCCTTGCTGAGAAAATCTCTGCGGGAGCGCGCAGACGCCTTGCTGTCGCCGGTCTTATCGCCGCTTTTGCCGGAGATCAACAGATTGTAATAGCCCTCCCGCGCGCGGTCGAAGCTGTGCCCGTTCCGGCAGACGGCCGTCTTTTCACCGACTGTGAGGGCCGCTTTGCAGACCGGACAGCAGAGCAGGCTCATATGATCCATCAGGCTGCCCTCCCTGTTCTGTACTCAGTTTTTCTTGTAATCACCGGATGATACTATCCCTGTTTCAAGGCAATGTCAATGCTTTTTTCAGCAGCTGTGATCACAGCAGACAGACCGTGCCATTTTCTTCAGATCAGTCCGTTTTCTGCCAGAAAATGGGAGTTGGAACATTGGAACAAATGAATCAAGGCTTACATTGAAAAAAAATCAGATTCCTGCAATATTCAGTCTTTCCTGATTGTTTACCAGATAGAGCGGAACATACGCCGCGATTAGAATTATGAAAAGGATAGTACTCAAAATGAAAAAGCTGATCGCACTTGCACTCTTGACGCTTTCACTGCTGGCTCTCTTTGGCTGCGCCTCCGCGAGCGCTGCTACCGAATCTGAGAATACAGGAGCTCAGGCAACGCTTGAACCTTCCAAGCAGATCTCCGGAGGCTGGGGAGCTTCTTCAGATCCAGCTGTCACCGATGAACTGCGCAAAGTGTTCGATCAGGCTCTCGACGGGCTTTCAGGTGTCAGTTATGAACCGATCGTCTACCTTGGTTCGCAGATGGTTGCCGGAACCAATCACTGTTTCCTCTGCCAGTCTGCAGTTGTCTATCCTGACGCCGAACCGCACTATGTCCTGATGTATATCTACGAAGACCTCAGCGGCGGCGCACAGATCATGAATATTGCTGACCTTGACATTGGCGCTTTTTGTGAATATGGTATACTCAGTGAGTAAA
>CAMNAE010000028.1 GCA_946530565.1 uncultured Oscillibacter sp. | reverse complement strand
TCCTGGCGGCGATCGCCCTGCTTGTCCTCGTGACCTCGTCCGCCTTCCTCGTGCACCACGCCGACCACGACTGCGCCGGTGAAGACTGCCCGATCTGCGAGCAGATGGCTCTGTGCGCCCAAAATCTCATGAAGACAGCCGCCGCGCCAGAGGCGGAAGCGGCTGTGTCGGCGAACGCGTATGCGCTCTGCCTTGCGCTCCTGTGCGCGCTGATGGCGGTTCCCGCGACTCACAACCCGGTCCTTTTAAAGGTCAAACTCTCCAATTGAATCGGATCATTGCTGCACGGGAGACGCGGGTCGCCGATCGAATTACCGGCGGGCGCTCCTCCCGCTGCGCGTCCTGCCGAAAAGGCGGGAACACCGGCTTTTTATGCAAGGCCGGGCTTTGCGGGCAGAGTCTGCCCACAGGATCCTGATTCACCTTTGGAGGGTTCTTTTTATGTTTATGAAACGACAGGCATCTTTGTTCCTTTCCGCGCTGCTGCTCCTCGGCTGCCTCAGCGGCTGCGGTGGCAGCCCGGCCCCGGCGTCTGCTTCCGCCCCGGCGGCTTCTGGCAGCGCCGCTTCGACCGCGGCCTCCGGCTCCGAGCCGCTGCAGGTCGTCGCGACGATCTTCCCCGAATACGACTGGGTGCGTGAGATCGTCGGCGAGAGTGAAAGCGTCGAGCTCACGCTGCTCCTCGACAAGGGCACGGACCTGCACAGCTACCAGCCCTCGGCCGACGACATGGTGAAGATCGCCACGAGCGACCTCTTCATCTACGTGGGCGGCGAGAGCGACGACTGGGTCGACGACGCGCTCGAAAGCGCCGGAAACCCCGACCGGCAGGTCATCGACCTGCTCGAGACGCTCGGCGACGCCGTCAAGGAAGAGGAGATCGTCGAGGGCATGCAGGCGGAGGCGGAAGAAGAGGAGGAGAGCGCGTACGACGAGCATGTCTGGCTCTCGCTGAAAAACGCCGAAATATGCTGTGCGGCGATCGCGGACGCGCTCGCTGCTCTCGACGCCGAGCATGCCGATACCTACGCCGCAAACGCAGAGGCCTACATCGCGCAGCTCACGGCACTCGACGAGGCCTATGCCGCGGCCGTTTCCGCAGCGCCGGTCAAGACGCTGCTCTTCGGCGACCGCTTCCCCTTCCGCTATATGACCGACGACTACGGCCTTGACTACTACGCGGCCTTTGTCGGCTGTTCGGCCGAGACCGAGGCGAGCTTCGAGACCGTCGTCTTCCTCGCCGGCAAGGTCGACGAGCTGGGACTCAAGCATGTCATGCAGATCGAGTCCGGCGACGGCAGGATCGCGCAGACGATCATCCAGAGCACGCAGGCGAAGTCCGCCGATATTTTGACGATGAACTCCCTGCAGTCCACGACCGCGCAGGATGTGGCGGCCGGGAAAACCTATCTCGGATTGATGGAAGAGAACCTGAACGTCCTCAAACAGGCACTTACGTAAGAGTTGCCAGGAGAACCGTCCCTCTGACAACGCTGACAAGAATTCCTTCCCCCAGCGGGGGAAGGTGGACAGCGCGTAAGCGCTGGACGGATGAGGGAGAAGGCTTCGGCAAGCGCTTTCTCGATTGTCAGGAGAACCGTCCCTCTGACAACGCTGGTGCGGGCGGGAAGCCGGAAGAAAACGGGAGGCGGATCTGGAAAATGATCGGGATCCTTGATAAGCTGGCCCTGTACTGGACCTATCCCTTTGTGCGCTATGCGCTGATCGTCGGCGTGCTGATCGCGCTTTGCTCCTCGCTTCTGGGGGTGACGCTGGTTTTAAAGCGCTTCTCCTTCATCGGCGACGGGCTCTCGCATGTCGCCTTCGGGGCGATGGCGGTCGCGGCGATCGCGCGCCTCACCAACGAGATGCCGCTCGTGCTCGCGGTCACGATCGTCTGCGCGATCCTGCTCCTGCGCATGGGCCAGAACACACGCATCAACGGCGACGCCGCCGTCGCGATGATCTCGGTCGCCTCACTCGCGATCGGCTACATGCTCATGAATCTCTTTCCGACCTCCGGCAACATCTCCGGCGACGTGTGCACGACGCTCTTCGGCTCGACCTCGATCCTCACGCTCTCATCCGTCGAGGTCGCGTTAAGCGTGATCCTCTCGGTCGTCGTCGTGGCCGCCTTCGTGTGCTTTTACAACCGGATCTTCGCCGTCACCTTCGACGAGAGCTTCGCCCGCGCGGTCGGGACGAACGCGAAGCTCTATAATCTCCTGATCGCGGTGATCGTGGCCGTCGTCATCGTTTTGGCGATGAACCTCGTCGGCTCGCTGCTCATTTCCGCGCTCGTGATCTTCCCGGCACTCTCGGCGATGCGGGTCTTCAAAAACTTCTTCGCCGTGACCGTCTGCTCGGCGGTCGTCTCGGTCCTGTGCGCGGCGCTTGGGATCCTCGTCTCGATCGTCAGCGGCACGCCGGTCGGCTCGACGATCGTCTCGGTCGACCTCATCGGCTTTGTGCTCTTCTATCTTGCAGGTAAATGTATCGGAGGTGTTTCCAGATGAAAAAAACAGTGTCTTTCCTTCTTGCGGCGCTGCTCGCGCTCTCTCTTGCCGGCTGCGGCGGCTCCCAGGCGCCTGTGCAGGCGGCCTCCAAGGGCTCCGGCTCGACGAGCCAGACGGTCAGCGACGTGCTTGCGAACGCAGGCCAGGATCTCGGCACCGAGGAAAAGGCCGGCACCGAGGACGACTGGTCGACGATCTCCGACGCCGAGCGCGAAGAGCTCCTCGCTGAGGGTGCGGCGCAGGGCTCTTCGACCGAGGGTGTCGACGTGGACCTGACGACGATGAGCTCGACGATGGTCTATGCCGAGGTCTCGAACATCATGTACGAGCCCGACGACTACGTCGGCAAGATCATCCGCATGAAGGGTCAGGCCGCCTCCGCCTACGCCGAGAGCACGGATACGACCTACTACGCGATCATCATCGCCGACGCGACCGCCTGCTGCGCGCAGGGCATCGAGTATCTTTTGGCCGAGGGCGAGTACCCGGCAGATCAGACCGAGGCCACCGTTACCGGTGAGTTCGAGCTCTACGACGAGGACGGCCAGACCTACTGCCGCCTCAAAAACGCGGTCATCGAGCTGTAAGAAATCATAATAAAAACCCGGGAACGGCTGCGGCGGATCGATCCGCCAAACCGTTCCCGGGTTTTTCACCCGTATTTCCTTCCGCTTTGGGGAAGGGAAGTCCCGGCGCTTCGCGCCTGATCACTCACTCCAGCAGGACGCCGAGGGTGCGGAGGGCGTCTTTTACCCGTTCGAAGGCCGCCTCGTCGGGGCAGAGCAGCGTGTGGAGGTGGATGCCCTCGGTCAGGATCGAGAGCGGCTGCGCCTCGGCGCTCTTTTTTAAAAAGACTCGCACGTCGTAGCGGCTTTTGATGTGCAAAAGCCCGGTGAGCAGCCCGTAGACCGGGTGCTCGACAGAGACATCGAGCACGGTGCAGCCCTCGTCGACGATCGCGTTGAGCTCGGCCTCGGTCTCGGCGGCGCTGTGGCGCACGGCGATGCGGCGCGTGATGCCGCCGTCGGCCGCCTCCGGCAGCACATAGCCCCGCGCGGTCGAGAGGATCTCGTGCCCGGCGGCGCGCAAAAGCGCGACGTCGCCGACGATGATCTGCCGGCTCACGGCGTGTTTTTTCGCGAGCGCGGCCGCGCTCACGGGCGCTTTGCTGCCCCTGAGCTCCGCGAGGATCGCCCTGCGGCGTTCATCTCCCTGCATAGCTCTCACCGCCTTTTCCGGAAGCGGAAGCACCGGGCCGAAGAAGCTCTTTGAGGAGCGAGGGATGGAGCAGCAGCAGGAGCGGGAAGAGCTCGAGCCGCCCGGCGAGCATATCGAAGATCAGCACGTACTTGGTGAGGATCGTGAGCTGGCCGTAGTTTGCGGCCGGGCCGACGGCGTTCAGGCCGGGGCCGATGTTGTTGATCGTGGCCGCGACGGCCGTGAAGCCGGTCACAAGATCCACGCCCTCGAGCAGCACAAGGAGCGTCGAGCCGCAGAAGACGAAGAAGTAGACCGCGCAGAAGACATAGACCGAGTGCAGTGTCTCGCGCTCGACCGCGCGGCCGTCGAGCTTGATCGTGCGGACGCTGCGCGGGTGGAGATAGGCGCGGAACTCGTTGAGCGAGGCCTTGGCGAGCAGCAGAAGCCGCGAGACCTTGATGCCGCCGCCGGTCGAGCCGGCGCAGGCGCCGCAGAACACGAGCACGACCAGGATCGCCTTGCTGAAGGACGGCCAGGCGTTGAAGTCGACGGTCGAAAAGCCCGTTGTCGTAATGATCGAGGAGACCTGGAAAAAGGCCTGTGTGAGCGCGGGGAAGACGTCGGACACCTGGGGCAGGATGTTCAGGGTGATCAGGACCGTGCTCACGAGGATGACCGCGAGATACGCGCGGACCTCTTCCATTTTAAAGGCCTTTTTCGGGCTGTCGTAAAGGACCAGGAAGTAGGCGTTGAAGTTGATGCCGAAGAGCATCATGAAGATGCCCGTGATCCACTGCAGGTGGATGCCGTAGGAGGCGAGCGAGTCGTTTTTGATGCCGAAGCCGCCGGTGCCGGCCGTGCCGAAGGCGGTCGTGAGCGCGTCGAAAAGCGGCATGCCGCCGATGAAGAGCAGCGCGACGTTGATCGCTGTGAGCACGATGTAGATGTAGTAGAGGATCCGCGCGGTCGAGAGTACCTTGGGCACGAGCTTGCCGACGCTCGGGCCCGGGCTCTCGGCGCGCATCAGGTTGAAGTGCGAGCCGCCGCCGTGGATCGGCATGATCGCGAGCAGGAACACGAGCACGCCCATGCCGCCGACCCAGTGCGTAAAGGAGCGCCAGAAGAGCATGCAGCGCGGGAGCGGCTCGACCGCGGGCAGGATGCTCGCGCCGGTCGTCGTGAAGCCGGATACGGTCTCGAAGAGCGCGTCGGTGAACGAGGGGATCGCGCCGCTCAAGACGAAGGGCAGCGCGCCGAAGATCGAGATCAAAAGCCAGCTCAGCGCCGTGACGATGCAGCCCTCTTTTAAATAGAACACCGGGTCCGCCGGCTCCCTGCGGCTCACTGCGAGCCCGATGAGACAGCACAGCGCCCCGACCGCGACGAACCAGAGCCCGCAGCGCTCCCGATAGATGAGCGCGCAGAGCGTGGGCAGCAGCATGAGCGCCCCCTCGATGAAGAGCACGCGCCCGAGGAGATAGACGATCATCCGTCGATTCATGCCCGTCACCTCTCAAGCATGTCGCGCAGATTGTCGAAGCCCTTGTGCCGCGTCACGATGACGACCGTGTCGCCGACCTGCAGGCTGTCGTCGCCGCCGGGGATGATGATCCTGCCGCCGCGGTTGATGCAGCCGATCAGGACCTCGGGCTTGATGTGCAGCTCCTTGAGCGGGACGTTCGTGACCTCCGACGGCTCCTCGACGCGCATCTCCAGAGCCTCGGCGCGGTTGGAGAACATGTGGAACATCGAGATGACGCGGCTCGACTGTGCGGCGTTGCCGAGCGCCCGGACATAGGCGATGATCGCCTCACTTGTGAGATAGCGCGGGTAGACGACGGAGCCGAGGTCGAGCCCGTCGATCACGTCGCGGAAGGCCATGCGGTTGATCTTCGTGACGAGCTTCGCCTTTGAGACCTTGCGCGCGTGGAGCGTCAGGAGGACGTTCTCCTCGTCGATGCCGGTCAGCGGCACGAAGGACTCGGCGCGCTCGATGCCGACCTCTTTTAAAAGCTCGGCGTCGGTGCCGTCGCCGTTGATGATGACCGCATCAGGCAGAAGATCGCTGAGCTCCTCGCAGCGCGCGCGGCTGCGCTCCACGATCGTGACGGCCACCTTGTGGGTCAGAAGCCGGCTCGCGAGGTAGTAGGCCGAGCGTCCGCCGCCGATGATCAGGGTGTTGGCCACCTGCTGCGTCTCAAGGCCGATGTTTCGCAGGAAGCGCATGCTCTCGGTGCGGGAGCCGACGATCGAGACGATGTCGCCCTTCTGGATCCGAAAGCCGCCGTTCGGGATCGTCACATCGTCGCCGCGCTCCACGCCGCACACTAAGATGTTGTGCTCGATCTCGCGGCCGAGCCGGGAGATCTCCATGCCGTCGAGCAGATTCCCCTCGGGCACGCGGAAGCGCACGCTTTCGGCCTGGTGATGGGCAAAGGCGTTGATCTCGAGCGCAGAGGGGAGATAGAGGATGCGCGCAATCTCGTGCGCGGAGAGCTGGTCCGGATTCAGGATCATCGCAAGGCCCAGCCGCTCGGAGAGGTAGTCCGCCTCGCGGGAGTAGTCCGGCGTGCGCACGCGCGCGATCGCGCTGCAGCCGGCCACCTGCTTGGCAAGCGTGCAGCACAGAAGGTTCAGCTCGTCGCTCTCGGTCACCGCGATCAGAAGATCGGTTTTGTCGATGCCGGCGTCGACGAGCATCGAATAGCTCGCGCCGTTGCCGACCATGCCCATCACGTCGAAGCGGTCGGCGACCGCCTGCACCTTGGGCGCGTTGCGGTCGATGACCGTGACGTCGTGATCCTCCAGACTCAGCTGCTCGGCAAGCGTTGCGCCCACCTTGCCGAGCCCTACGATGATGATGCGAAGTCCGCTCTTTTTCTTTCCACCGATCGCCATAGTCCGATCGCCTCCTGCATGCAAATAAAAATTCAGTCTATTATAGCACACCGATCGCGCCTTGGCAATCAGAGGCGCCGTTAAAATGCGCAAAGATCATGATGCGCGCAAAAAAGCCGGCCGCGCGGGCAGGCGCGGCCGGGGTGAAAGGGGCTTGCGGCTTTACTTGTGCTCGGCGGCGTAGGCGTCGAGGTACTTGATCGCGTCGATGAGCGTGCTCTTCTCATAGAAGAAGGGCTGGTTGGTGACCTGCCAGCGCTTGCCGTAGACGCCGTCGACGAGCTTTTCGATGTACTGATCGCGCTCGCCCGCCGGGATCTCGAGATCGGCCGTGCAGACCGGGAGGCCGACGGCCTTGTTGAACTCGAAGAGCTTTTCAAAGCGCTCGTCGTTCTGGACGATCAGCTGCACGAGCAGGCAGTAGCCGACGCCCGTGCCGTGCTGGAAGTGCTTGGGCAGCACACCGAAGCCCGCCTGCAGGCCGTGGGAGATGGAGACGCCGGTGTTCTCGCAGCCGACGCCGGAGAGCAGCGTCGCCGCCTCGACGACGTTTTCATAGGCCGGGGTGCGCAGATGCTCCTTCGCCGCGCGCATGGCGGCCACGCCGTCGCGGATCAGGATCTCGTAGCAGAGCTTCGCGGCCGCGAAGCCGAGCATCGTGGGCTTGTAGTCGTCCTCGCCGGTGCGCACGTCGTAGCCGGCGTTGCAGACGTTGTTGTTCTTCACGCTCGCCTCAGCCTCGAAGAACGTGGCCATCGCGTCGCCGATGCCGGAGGCCAGCATCCACGCGGGCGAGGTGACCGTGACCTCGGTGTCGACCACGACGAAGTCCGGGTTCTTGTAGTGGAACATGAGCTCGTTCTGGCCGCCGCGGTGGTTGATGATCGTGTGGGTGAAGGTCGGCGCGTCGGTCGTGAGCGCGGTGGGGAAGCTGATCCAGTTCTTGCGGAAGTGGGCGCCCACGGCCTTGTTGATGTCGACGGTCTGGCCGCCGCCCATGCCGATGAAGGTATCGGGGATCTCGGGCAATTTCTCGGTGAAGGCGATGAGCTCCTTGAGCTCTTCCTCGCCGGAGAAGCCCTGGAACTTCACGCAGTAGGCGCGCATGCCGGCCTCTTCGAAGAGCTTGGGCACGCGGACGGAGAAATCATCATAGAAGAAGGGGTCGATGATCAGCAGCGCCGCGGGGCCGAAGTTCGAGGCGAAGCGGGGCAGACGGTTGATAAGGCCCGGGCCCTGCATATAGCGGGACGGGGACTGGAAGCAGCGTACTTCCTTGGCTTTTCCTGCAGGCATTGGAATTACCTCCTAAAAACGTTTGTCTTTCCCAACGGGGGCTTGTGCAGATAGTATAACAGTTTTGTAACTGCTTTGCAAGGGCGCCGGGCGCCGAAAGCGCATTTTCTGCACCGCTGCCCGACGTGGGAATCCGTTCTCTTTCTGTGCCTTTTGGGATTGACAAACGGGGCGGCAAGTGCCATAATAAGCTTTACGCAATCTAATGGTTTAAAGTGCAAAAACTTTCAAAACATTCCGCGGGAAAACGGGGCCCTTTCCTGCCGCGCCCCGCGGGATCTGAAGAGCGTAAAAGCAAGAAAAGGGGAATGGACCACATGCCGATCACCGAATTTCTCGTCCGCAACGCCACGTATTTTAAAAACGACGTGGCGCTTGTGGAGATCAATCCCGAGGTCAAGGGCGGAACGCGCACGATCTGGAAGGAGTACTCCCTGATCGAGTCCGACCGCAGCGGCGCCTTCCGCAAGCAGATCACCTGGGGCGAGTTCGACATCCGCGCGAACCGCACGGCGAATCTGCTTCTGACCCGCGGCATCAAAAAGGGCGACAAGGTCGCCATTTTGTTGATGAACTGCATCGAGTGGCTGCCGATCTATTTCGGCATCTTAAAGACCGGCGCCGTCGTCGTGCCGCTGAACTTCCGCTACGACACGGCCGAGATCGTCCACTGCCTGTCTCTTGCCGACGTCGACGCGCTCATCTTCGGGCCGGAGTTCATCGGCCGCGTGGAGCAGGCGCTCACCCAGACCCCGCGCGTGAAGAACTGCTTCTATGTGGGCGAGGACTGCCCGTCCTTCGCCGACCCCTATGAAAAGCTGATCACCTACTGCTCCTCGCAGGCGCCGAGCATCTACATCACCGACGACGATGACGGCGCGATCTACTTCTCCTCCGGCACGACGGGCTTCCCCAAGGCGATCTTGCACGCGCACCGGAGCCTCGTCCACGCCTGCCGGGTCGAGCAGAACCACCACGGCCAGACGAAGGACGACGTGTTTTTGTGCATCCCGCCGCTCTACCACACGGGCGCGAAGATGCACTGGTTCGGCTCGCTGCTCGTGGGCGGCAAGGCGGTCATCCTCCGCGGCGTGAGCCCGGACTGGATCCTGCGCACGGTCAGCGAGGAGCGCTGCACGATCGTTTGGCTGCTCGTGCCCTGGGCGCAGGACATTCTGGACGCGATCGACTCCGGCCGCGTGCGGCTCACCGACTACGAGCTTTCGCAGTGGCGGCTCATGCACATCGGCGCGCAGCCGGTGCCGCCCACGCTCATCAAGCGCTGGAAGGGCATCTTCCCGCACCACGACTATGACACGAACTACGGCCTGAGCGAATCGATCGGCCCGGGCTGCGTACACCTGGGCGTCGAGAACATCCGCAAGGTCGGCGCGATCGGCGTGCCCGGCTACGGCTGGGAGGCGAAGATCGTCAACGACCGGCGCGAGACGATCGACTCCGGCGTCGGCGAGCTTGCGGTCCGCGGCGACGGCGTCATGAAGTGCTACTACAACGACCCGAAGGCGACCGACGAGGTGCTCGACGCCGACGGCTGGCTCTACACCGGCGACATGGCCGAGCGCGACGACGACGGCTTCATCTACCTCGTCGACCGCAAGAAGGACGTGATCATCTCCGGCGGCGAGAACCTCTATCCCGTGCAGATCGAGGACTTCCTGCGCGCGAACGACGCGATCAAGGACGTCGCGGTCATCGGTCTGCCGGACAAGCGCCTCGGCGAGATCGCGGCCGCGATCATCGAGGTCAAGGAGGGCGCGAGCCTGACCGAGGCCGAGGTCAACGAGTACTGCATGAACCTGCCGCGCTACAAGCGGCCGCGCAAGGTCATCTTCGCGAAGGTGCCGCGGAACCCGACCGGAAAAATCGAAAAGCCGCTGCTCCGCCGCATGTACAACAGCGCGTTCCTCGTGGCGCAGCAGAATGAGATCTTTGTGGAGGACTGAGGAAAAACCATGAAAGAGTTACTGATCGGCAACGCGGCCGTCGCGCGCGGCGCCTTTGAGGCGGGCGTGAACGTGGTGGCCTCTTACCCGGGCACGCCGAGCACCGAGATCACCGAATCCGTCGTCGCCTATCCCGACATCAACGTCGAGTGGTCCCCGAATGAAAAAGTCGCGGCCGAGGTCGCCGTCGGCGCGGCGCTCGCCAACGGCCGCGCGATGAGCTGCATGAAGCACGTGGGTCTCAACGTGATGGCGGACCCGGTCTTCACCGCGAGCTATCTCGCGCCTCCGGGCGGCCTCGTCTTCTGCGTGGCCGACGACCCGGGCATGCACTCCTCGCAGAACGAGCAGGACTCCCGGCACTATGCCGAGGCGGCCAAGATGCTCATGCTCGAGCCCTCGGACTCCCAGGAGTGCAAGGACTTCACTTACCTGGCGTTTCATATGAGCGAGGACTTCCACACGCCGGTCTTCGTGCGCCTTTCGACCCGCGTTTCGCACTCGCAGTCGCTCGTGGAGCTCGGGGAGCCTGAAGCTTACAAGCCCGCGCCGTACATCAAGGACGCGAGCCGCGTGGCGCTGCCGGCGAACTCCCGGCGCATGCATGTGTTCGTCGAGGAGCGGCAGAAGAAGCTCGCGCTCTGGGCCGAGACGGCGGAGATCAACCGCGTGGAAGAAAACGGCGCCGCGATCGGCGTGATCGCGAGCGGCATCAGCTATCTCTATGCCAAAGAGGCGCTCGGCGATCAGGCCGATTACCTGAAGCTCGGCGCCGTGTACCCGCTGCCCGATCAAATGCTGCGCGACTTCTGCGCAAAGCACGAAAAGACCTATGTCGTCGAGGAGCTCGACCCGTTCATCGAAAACCACTGCCGGCAGCTCGGGCTGGACGTGATCGGTAAGGACGTCTTTACGCTTTGCGGCGAGTACTCCGCGCAGATGGTCGCCAGGGCCGTGCTCGGCGTTGAAGCGCCCGCGGCGTCCGCCCCCGCCGAGCCGATCCCGGTCCGCCCGCCGGTCATGTGCGCCGGCTGCCCGCACCGCGCGGTCTTCTATGTGCTCCACAAGCTCGGGCTCTATGTCGCCGGCGATATCGGCTGCTACACGCTCGGCGCCTTCGCGCCGCTTTCAAGCATGGACTTCAACA
>CAMNAE010000027.1 GCA_946530565.1 uncultured Oscillibacter sp. | reverse complement strand
TCACGAAGATGCCCTGCGCGGTCTCGGGTCTGAGATAGACCTCGTTGGCGCTGTCCTCGGTCACGCCCTGATGGGTCTTGAACATCAGGTTGAACTTGCGGATGTCGGTGAAGTCGCTCTTGCCGCAGCCGGGGCAGGGAACAGCGTGCTCGCGGATGAAGGCGACGAGATCCTCCTGCGTCATGGCCTCGACGTTGACGTCGAGGTTGTTCTCGTTCACGTAGGCTTCGACGAGCTTGTCGGCGCGGTGGCGCATCTTGCAGGCCTTGCAGTCGATCAGAGGATCGTTGAAGGTGGAGACATGGCCGGAGGCCACCCAGACTTCGGGGTTCATCAGGATCGCCGCGTCGAGACCGACGTTGTAGGGATTCTCCTGTACGAACTTCTTCCACCAGGCGCGCTTGACGTTGTTCTTCATCTCAACGCCGAGGGGGCCGTAGTCCCAGCTGTTGGCAAGGCCGCCGTAGATCTCGCTGCCCGGGAAGACGAAGCCCCGGTTTTTGCACAGCGCGACGACCTTTTCCATGGTCTTTTGCGTATTGTCCATCGCTTTTGCTCCTTTACGATTCCTCGTCGCGGGTGTAGGTGACGACCACGCGGCGGTTGGGGTCAATGCCCGTGGAGTGGGTCGAGACATTCGGCACATCCTGCAGGGCCATGTGGATCACATGCCGCTCATAGGCGTTCATGGGCTCCAGAGTAAAGCTGCGGTGGCCCGCGACGACCTTGTCGGCAGTCTTGCGGGCGAGCTGGCAGAGCGCGGCCTCACGCTTGGCACGGTAGTGCTCCGCGTCGAGCTGGACGCGCACACGGCTGCCGCTGCGGTTCACGGCGTAGCCCGTGAGCTGCTGCATGGCATCGAGCGTCTCACCGCGGCGGCCGATCAGCCCGCCGAGACCCTGACCGTCGAGGATCACTTTGTAGCGGCCTTTTTCGGTCTGATACACACGAACGATCGCGCTGTAGCCCATGTGGTCCAGGAGCCCGGACAAAAACGCGCGGATCTCATCGGACTTCTCGTCGTGGATCTCCTCACCGAGATCCTCGGTCACGAGCGCGGGCGCCGTCTTGCTGACCGACGTCGGCTCGCCCTCGCCCTTATTGCCCTTGCGGCGGCGCCGCCGGCGGCCCTCGCCGCTGCGCTCGGCGCGCTCCTCGCGGGCATGGACCGGACGGATGGGCTCGTTCATGAGCTCCTTCACGGTCGGGCGGTGCTCTTCCTCAGATTCAACTTCGGCCGATGTGCTGATCTCAGCGGTCTCAGGGGCCGAAACAGGCTCTTTTTCTGCGGTCTTTTTCGGCTCCTTTGCCGCCTTTGTTTTTTCTTCCGTCACCACGGGCGCGCTTGCTTTCTCCTCAAGCTCGGGACCGTAGTAGACACGGATCTTCGCGGGGCTGCTGCCGACACCCAAAAAGCCCTTTCTTGCGCGCTCAAGCACCTCGACGGAGACGCTGTCGCGGTCGAGTGCCAGGCGGGTCAGGGCCTTTTGGATGGCCTCGTCCTCGTTCTTACCCGTTACATCGATAAACTCTCTCATAGATCGTTCCTCAACTCTCGTCGCTGTATCGGTCTTCCCGGTAGGCGCGGCCGCGGGCGTAGGGCCTTGAACCCACGCGTCCGGCGTCGCTGGTCTTGGGGGCCTGGGCGCGCTTTGCGGCCTTGGCCTCGCGGGCGGCCTTCTGCTTTTCTTTCAGGGTCGGCTTGGGAGCGGGCTCCGCGTTGCGCAGCTCCTCCTGCATCCTGCGGCCCTCTTCCTGTCTCTTTCTGCGCTCAGCCACACGGGCCTCGTACTTGGCGTTCTCCTCCTCCTCGATCTTCTTATTGAAGAACTTGCCGAGGATGACCTCCTGGATGAGGGAGAAGCCGCTCTGGGCGATCCAGTAGATGCCGAGAGCCGCCGGCATGATGAAGGCGATGTAGATGCTCATGATCGGCATCATGTACATCATGCTCTTCATCTGTGCGTTGGCCTGGTTGGAGCTGTTTGTCTTCATCGTGTACATGCTCAGCGCCAGCTGCATGAGACCCGAGAGGATCGGGATCAGGATGAGACCGATCACCGCCCAGGAGAAATGGAAGCTGGTGAAAGCGTTCCAGGGCTGATTGGAAAGATCCAGCCCCAGGAAGTTGTAATTCACGTTGATCCAGCCGTCGAGCCCGTCGACGAAGTCGGGATACTGGCTCGTGATCGTGCGGATCAGATTGATCTGACCGTAGGCGGTCATCTGCGGGAAGCCCGCGGAATCGAGCTTGAGCGCACCATCGGCCAGGTTGCAGATGTTCGACATGTCCACGCCCGCGGCGTAGACCTTGTTCACGAGCTCCGCCAGCGTCGCCTTGGGCAGCATCATGAAGTGGGTGATCGGCTGACGGATGATCGAGTACAGCGCGATCAGGATCGGCAGGGGCAGAAAGCTCCACAGGCAGCCGCTCATCGGGTTGGCACCCTCTTCGGCGTAGAGCTTCTGCATCTCCTCGTTCATCTTCGCCTGGTTGTTCGCGTATTTCTTCTGGATCTCCTGCATCTTGCCGCTCATGCGGTTCATGCGGATCATGCTCTTTTTCGACTTGATCTGCAGAGGCAGAAGGATCAGCTTGATCGCCAGCGTGAAGAGGATGATGGCGAAGCCGTAGTTGCTCGTAAAGCTGTAGAACACCCGCAGCAGCCAGGCAAAGGGGATACAGATATAGTATCCAATGGTAGCCATAATGTGTTGTCCTCCAAAAATGATAGGGGTTTCGGGGGTCCTTTAAGGGACGGGGTCATAGCCGCCTTTTGAGAACGGGTGGCAGCGGAGGATCCGTTTGAGCGCGAGAAAACCGCCCTTTAAAGCGCCGTATTTCTCCACCGCCTCCAGTGCGTACTGGGAGCAGGTGGGCGTAAAGCGGCACGACGGGGGCGTATAGGGTGAGATCGCCGCGCGGTAAAAGCGGATGAGCGCCAGAAGGATCGTCTTCATGGCGTCTCTCCTTCGCGCGCAAGGCCGGCCTTTTTCGCAAGCTTTAAAAAGCTGCGCGTAAGCTCGTCCCAGCGGCAGACCGCTGTGCGGCCCCGCGCGACCAGGATCACATCGTAGCCGGTCTTTAATTGTGCGGCGTTCAGACGGTAGACCTCGCGCAGTCTTCTCTTGGCGCGGTTGCGCACGACGGCCCCGCCGATCTTCGTCGAGGCCGCGACGCCCAGGCGGTTCTTCTTTCTGCCGTTCGGACGGCAGTAGAGCACCATCGCGCCGGAGACTGCGCTTTTGCCCTTTTGATAGATGCGCCGAAAGATGTGGTTTTCCTTGACGGTCACGTCTGCTCTCATCGTGTATCCTCTCTCTTTACCTTAATAACCACAGATCAGCATCTGCTGCTCCTGTCCGCTAAAAAAGATAGAGCCGGGGACCGGACTTGTCTTCAACCGGATCCACGGCCCTAAGCGGACTTTATTAAGGTGTCTCCCACACGCACTTCTCCTGCCTTAGTAGGAGAGACGGGCGCGGCCTTTTGCGCGGCGGCGGGCAAGAACCTTGCGGCCATTGGCGGTCGCCATTCTCTTGCGGAAACCGTGGACCTTCTGCGCATGGAGCTTCTTGGGCTGGTAGGTACGTTTGGTTGCCATGTTGAGACACCTCCTGTTATTAGTCTCCGCATATGGAAGCGGAGTTCACTCGACACCGCGGAAAGATCACGCGGCGCAGTAAACGAATCAAAGTCGCGTCTTTCGACGCATGGAATATTATAGGGGCAAGAGCAAGCGCTGTCAACCATTATTTTTCGAAATCTGCAAATTTTTTTCAAAATTCCAAGCAGTTCATGCCCTCTTTTGATTGCTAAATCGGCCTGTTTCTGATATAATAGATTAGTTCAAATTATCTACAGACAAGCGGAGGGATGCTCTTTTGAATTCTGTCGCCGACGTGTGGGAAAATGTCCTGCAGCAGCTGCGCGAGGAGCTGTCTGAGACCACGATCTCCATCTGGTTTTCAGATCTTGAAGCCGTCGAGATCCACGGCACTACTTTTTATCTCCACTCCAAAAACGACTTTAAAAAATCGAATGTCGAAAAGCTCTTTAAAAAGAATATCCTTGCGGTCCTGAAGAACATCTTCTCGATCGACTTTGACGTCGTGATCCTGAGCGACGAGGAATACAAGGCCTTCATGAGCGAGAAGGAGCCAGAGAGCGTCGAGGACTTCTCCTCAGACCGCTTCACCTTCGACACCTTCGTCGTCGGTCCCTCCAACAAGCTCGCCTACGCGGCCTCCCGCGCCGTCGCTGAAAAACCGGCGCAAAACTACAACCCGCTTTTCATTTACGGCGACTCAGGCCTCGGCAAAACGCATCTTATCTACGCGATCGCCAACGCGATCCGCGCGCACGATAAAGACGCCCGCATCGCCTATGTGCGCGGCGACACGCTCACCAACGAGCTCGTGACCGCGATCCAGGCCGGCCCGCAGAAGACCGCCGAAATGCGCGAAAAATACCGCCAGGCCTCGCTTTTGATGGTCGACGACGTGCAGTTCATCGCCGGCAGAAAGCAGACGCAGGAGGAGTTCTTCCACACCTTCAACGAGCTCTACGAGTCCGGCCGCCAGATCATACTGACGAGCGACCGACCGCCCTCTGAGATGACGCTTCTGGACGACCGCCTCAAAAGCCGCTTCGAGTGGGGCCTCAAGGTCGACGTCGGCAAGCCCGACTACGAAACGCGCCTAGCAATCGTCAAAAACAAGGCCGCGCATCTGGGGCTGAACCTCAGCGACGCGGTGTGCGCCTGCATCGCACAGAACATCACCGCGAACGTCCGTCAGCTCGAGGGCGCGATCAACCAGCTCCAGGCCCGCAAGGAGCTCATGGACGACGTGATCGATGAGGAGACCGCAAAGACGATCATCCAGACGATCATCGCCGAGGACGAGGCCGCGCCCTCGCCGGAGACGATCCTCTCGGCCGTTGCGGAATACTACGGCCTCGACGTCGAGGCGCTCGTCGGCAAGCAGCGCATGCGCCAGACGGCGAATGCCCGCCAGGTCGCGATCTACCTGATCCGCTCGCTGTGCACGTCGCTCTCATTCGAAGAGATCGGCAAGTACATCGGCAATCGCGACCACACGACGATCCTCTATTCCGTGCAGCAGGTCGAAAAGAAAATGAAGACCGACTCCCACTACGCCGAGACCGTCAAGGCGCTCAAAACGAACATCAGTTCAAGGGAATAGGACCAAGCGCCAAGGGCCGAGGAGAGCATCCTCGCTGGCATCTTTTCCACTTTTCGTTGAGAAGTGGAAAAGGAAACGGTGGAGGATCCCGGCTCTCCACCGCGGAGAAAAAACGCCCCGCACTTCTCCACAAAGTTCTCAACGGCGAAAAAGCAAGGCCATACAGTCGATTGCGGCGTCTTTCCACTTATTTTTCGCCTATTACTATGACCACTAAATAATAAGCTTTCTATTCTCTTCGAGAGGAAGGATCCGACATGATCAAATTCACCTGCGAAAAAGCGATCCTGCAGGGCGCCGTCACGCTCGCGGGACGCACCGTCTCTTCCAAAAGTTCCATTCCGGCCATGGAGGGCATTCTGATCACGGCTGACAACGTTCTGACGCTCTCCGGCTACAACATGCAGACCGGTATCCGCGCGACGATCCCTGCGACGATCGTCTCCGGCGGTCAGATCGTATTGAACGCCCGTCTCTTTGGTGACATCGTCCGCCGCCTGCCAGACGACATCGTGACCTTCACGGCCGACGAGCGCCGGCTCGTGCACCTGAACTGCGGCGACGCAGACTACGACATCCTCGGCATCGACGCCGAGGACTACCCGGCCCTGCCCGAGGTCGAGGATGAATATTCGATCTCGCTCACGCAGAGCCTTTTGAAGACAATGATCGAGCAGACCGCCTTCGCCGTCGCGACCAACGAGACCCGGCCGATCCTGACCGGTGTATTGTTTGAGGTCGGCGTCGACCGTTTGACGCTCGTCGCGGTCGACGGCTTCCGCCTCGCGGTGCGCCGTGAAGGGCTCGAAGAGCACAGCGGCGGCAGCTTCTCCTTCGTAGCGCCCGGCAGCGCGCTCTCGGAGGTCAAGGGCATCTGCACCGAAAGCGACAAGAGCGTGCGCATCGTGCTCGGCAAACGCCACGTGCTCTTTTCAATCGAGGACGAGGCTTTCAGCCGCACCGAGCTCATCTGCCGCCGGCTCGAGGGCGACTTCCTCGACTACAACGCCGCGGTGCCCAAGACGAGCTCAATCTCGGTCACGCTTGAAACGCGCGCGCTGATCGAGAGCATCGACCGCGTGAGCGTCGTCATCAGCGAGCAGTTCAAAAGCCCTGTACGCTGTATCTTCGGCCACGACAAGATCTCGCTCTCGGCCAAGACCGCGAACGGCGAGGCCAAGGACGTGTGCCGCATGGAGGGCGATGGCGGCGAGCTTGAGATCGGCTTCAACTCCCGGTACCTCACCGATGCGCTCAAAAACGCGCCCGAGAGCGCCGTGCGCATGGACCTCTCCACCGGCATCTCCCCGGCGCTGATCCTGCCCGTCGACGGCAGCGACCGCTTCTTATATATGGTCCTGCCCGTGCGGCTTCGCGGAGGCAACGGCTGATGACGGAAAAGCACATTGAGATCACGACCGAATACATCCGGCTGCAGGACGCGCTGAAGTTCGCGGGCCTCGTGCTCACCGGCGGCGAGGCCAAGGAGCGCATACAGGCCGGGGAGGCGGCCGTCAACGGAGAGACCTGCACGCAGCGGGGCAAAAAGCTCCGCCCCGGCGACGAGGTCGTCTTCTCCGATACACGCCTGACGCTCTCTTATGGAGCTTCTTGAGCTGACGCTCCGGGGCTTTCGGAACTACCGCGACGAGACCTTTTCCTTCGATCCGCGCTGCAATGTGATCTACGGCGAGAACGCCCAGGGTAAGACGAACCTTCTTGAGGCGATCGTGTATCTCGCCTGCGGAAGATCTCCGCGGGCACGCTTCGACCGCGAGATGATCGGCTTTTCAGGCGACGAGGCCTCGCTGATCGGCCGCGGCACGGTCGGTGAGCGCGCGCGGGAGATCGAGATCCGTCTCCACCGCGCGCGGCGCCGGAGCCTGACGGTCGATCAGGTGAAGGTAAAGGGCGCCGCGGCGCTCGGTGAAGTCTTTCACACGGTCTATTTTTCGCCGGAGGACCTCTATCTCATCCGCGCGGGCGCCGCTGAGCGCAGGCGCTTTTTGGATGACGCTCTCTGCCAGCTTCGGCCGCGCTATGAGCTAGCCCTGCAGCGCTACCGGCGCGCGCTCGAGCAGAAGACGCGGATCCTGCGCGACGCCGACGAGCGGCCGGATCTTCTGCCGCTCCTGCCGGAGTTCAGCGAACAGATGGTGATGAGCGGCGCGGTGCTCGTGCAGTGCCGTGCGGAGTTCATCGCGCGGCTCCATGAGTATGCTGCGGCGTATCACCTGGAATGCTCCGGCGGACGCGAGGCGCTTGCACTCCGTTATGAGACCGTCTCGTCGGCCACGGATCCGCTCTCTCCGCCGGAAACGCTCATAGAGCAGCTGCGCGCGCATATGGAAGCGCACGCCGCCGCCGAGCGGGCGAGCCGGCTGTGTCTGTCCGGCCCCCACAAGGACGAACTGCGCGTTTCGATCGATCAGCAGGACGCGAAGCAATACGCCTCGCAGGGTCAGGCGCGCACGGCGGCGCTCTCGCTCAAGCTCGCCGAGCGCGATATCTTCAAAAACGTGCTCGGGGAATACCCGCTGCTGCTGCTCGACGACGTTTTGAGCGAGCTCGACCCGCGGCGGCAGGAGTTCGTACTCAACCGCATCCGCGGCGGGCAGCTCTTCATCACCTGCTGCGAGGATGACCGCCTCACCGCGCTTCTGGGCGGGAAGGTGCTGCACATCCGCGAGGGGAGGGAGCTTTCGTAATGTACCTGCATCTCGGAAGCGGAGAGATCGTGCCCGAAGAGCGCATCATCGGCGTTTTCGATCTCGACCACTGCACCTGCTCCCCGCGCGGCCGGGAGTTTTTAAAGAAAGCCGAGGAGGAGGGCGTCGTGCTGGACGCGATCGGCGAGCTGCCGCGCTCGTTTCTCGTCTGCGACCACCCCTATCACCGGCAGATCGTGTACTTAAGCCCCCTGAACAGCGTGACCCTGCGGCGCCGCATGGAACAGGGCGGGCTCATGAATGAAGCATAAGGAGGATGACCTATGAAACATCGCGCACCCGAAGCGGAGCCCATCAACTGCCTATGGCAGGATAAAAAGCGCCACCTGGGGCTCCCTCTGAGCTTTACGACCTACCGCCTGAGCGAGGACCGCATCTTCCAGGAGCGCGGCTTTTTGAATATCCGCGAGGATGAAGTCCTGCTCTATCGCGTCCGCGACATCCAGCTCAAGCTGAGCTTCTTCCAGCGCATTTTCGGTGTCGGCACCGTCTCGGTCATCTCGACCGACAAGAGCATCCCCATTCTCGACCTTGTGAATGTGAAGGATCCGCGGAACGTGAAGGAGCTCATCTTCCAGAACGCCGAGGCCTGCAAGAACCGCTACCGTGTCCAGTCCGCCGAGGTCCTGGGCGAGAATACGCAGCAGGCGCCCCCGGCGCCGCCGCCGGACTTACGCTGAGTATGGACCTGATCAAGAAAACCAACAGCGCGCCGCTCTTTGATTTGATGATGATCGATCAAAGCGCGGCGCAGTAAGGAGCACCCATGGCTGAAGATAAGGAACTGAAAGTAACGACGGTAGACGCCGCCAACGAATACGATGCATCGGAGATCCAGGTGCTGGAGGGGCTCGAGGCCGTACGCAAGCGGCCCGGCATGTACATCGGCTCCACGTCCCTCTCGGGACTGCATCATCTGGTCTACGAGATCGTCGACAACGCGATCGACGAGGCGCTGGCAGGCTTCTGCACCGAGATCCTGGTGCAGATCAACGCCGACGGCACGATCACGGTCGTCGACAACGGCCGCGGCATCCCGGTCGATGTACAGCCGCAGACGGGCAAGCCCGCGCTCGAGGTCGTCTATACGATCCTGCATGCCGGCGGCAAGTTCGGCGGCGGGGGCTATAAGGTCTCCGGCGGCCTGCACGGCGTCGGCGCTTCGGTCGTCAACGCCCTGAGCGAGTGGCTCATCGTCCAGGTCCACCGCGGCGGACATATCTATGAGATGCGCTTTGCCCGCGGCAATATCACGGAGCCGATGACCATCATCGGCGAGACCGACCACACCGGCACGACGGTCACGTTCAAACCGGACCCCGAGATGTTCGAGGACTGCACGTACTCGTATGACACGCTGCACACCCGCATGCGTGAGGAGGCGTTTTTGAACGCGGGATTAAAGATCCGCACGGTCGATCTGCGCGCCGGGCAGGAACAGGACGACACGATGTGCTATGAAGGCGGCATCCGTGAGTTCGTCACCTGGCTCAACCAGGGCAAGGACGCGCTGCACGAGAACGTCATCTACATGGCCGGCGCGAAGGAGAACTCCGCAAATGATACCTCGATGGCCGAGCTTGCCCTGCAGTACAACGACGGCTACAGCGAGACGATCCTGTCGTTTGCGAACAACGTCCATACGCCCGACGGCGGCATGCACGAGGAGGGCTTCAAGCGCGCGCTCACCACGGTACTCAACAACTACGGCAAAAAGTACAAGCTATTGAAAGACGACGAGAAGGTCACCGGCGAGGACTGCCGCGAGGGCCTCACCTGCGTGATCTCGGTCAAGCTGACCGACGCACAGTTCGAGGGTCAGACGAAGGCCAAGCTCGGCAACAGCGAGATCCGCACGCTCGTGAACAACATCGTCTCCGAAAAGCTCGAGACCTTTTTGGAGGAGAACCCGCAGGTCGGCCGCATGATCATCGACAAGGCGATGATGGCCTCCCGCGCCCGCGAGGCGGCCAAGAAGGCGCGCGAGTCCGTGCGCCGCAAGACCGGGCTCGAGTCCGGCCAGATGCCCGACAAGCTGCAGGACTGCAACGAGCGCGACCCGGCGCTGTGCGAGCTCTACATCGTCGAGGGCGACAGCGCCGCGGGCTCCGCGATCCAGGGCCGCGACTCCCGCTTCCAGGCGATCCTCTCGATGTGGGGCAAGATGCTCAACGTCGAAAAGGCCCGCGCCGACAAGATCTACGGCAACGACAAGCTCTATCCGCTGATCGTGGCGCTCGGCGCCGGCATCGGGGACGAGTTCAACATTGAAAAGCTCCGCTATCACAAGATCATCATCATGGCCGATGCCGATGTGGACGGCAGCCATATCCGCACCCTGCTGCTGACCTTCTTCTTCCGCTACATGCGCCCGCTCATCGAGCGCGGCTACGTCTATTCCGCGGTGCCGCCGCTTTACAAGCTGCAGCGCGGCAAAACGCAGCGTGTGGCCTATTCCGACGAGGAGCGCGACCGCATCAGCGCCGAAATGCGCGCCGACAACCCCAACGCCAAGGTGGACATCAACCGCTTCAAAGGCCTGGGCGAAATGGACCCGCACGAGCTGTGGGAGACCACGATGGACCCGGAGCAGCGCTCTCTGCGCCGCATCACCCTCAAGGACGCCATCATGGCCGACCAGGTCTTCACGGTGCTGATGGGCGAGGAGGTCGAACCCCGCCGCGAGTGGATCGAAACCAACGCCAAATACGTGGTCAATCTGGATATTTGATTAGCCTTCCCCTCGAGGGGAAGGTGGCCCGCAGGGCCGGATGAGGTGGTCCTTCATGATTCACCTCATCAGTCAGCTTTGCTGACAGCTTCCCCTCAAGGGGAAGCCTGATAGGAAAGGAATTATTGAACGATGGCACATAAACGAGATTATAAACCCGAGGATATCGCGTTCCCGAATCAGGTGATCACCGAGTCGGAGCTGGTGCAGGAAATGCAGACCAGCTATATCGACTACGCCATGTCGGTCATCGTCGGGCGCGCGCTGCCGGACGTGCGCGACGGCCTGAAGCCCGTGCACAGGCGCATCCTCTATACGATGTACGAGGGCGGTCTGACGAGCGACAAGCCCTTCAAAAAATCCGCCACCTGCGTCGGCGACGTGCTGGGCCACTACCATCCCCACGGCGAC
>CAMNAE010000026.1 GCA_946530565.1 uncultured Oscillibacter sp. | reverse complement strand
ACATGACCGCCGGCACCGTGCAGCCGAAGCCGATGAGCATCGGCACGATGCTCCGCCCCGAGAGCCCGATCTTCCTGAGGAGCTTATCCATGAAGAACGCGACGCGCGCGATGTAGCCGCTGTCTTCCAGAAGCGAGAGGAAGAAGAACATCGTCACAATGATCGGAAGGAAGCTCAACACGCTGCCGACACCCTCGAAGATGCCGCCCACGATGAGCCCGTGGATCGCCTCGTTGACGCCGCCCGCGGTCAGGGCTGCGTCCACGGCGCCGGTCAGGTGCTCGATGCCGAGCGCGAGCAGATCCTGCAAAAAGGCGCCGATCACGTTGAAGGTGAGGAAGAACACCGCCCCCATCACCGCGATGAACATCGGGATCGCCGTGTACTTGCCGGTCAGGACCCGGTCGATGCGCTGCGAGCGCAGATGCTCGCGGCTCTCGTGCGGGTGCACGACACAGGCGGCGCAGATCTTCTCGATGAACGAAAAGCGCATGTCCGCGATCGCCGCGCTCCGGTCGAGCCCGCGCTCGGTCTCCATCTGCTTTGTGATATGCTCGAGCATCTCGAGCTCATTCTGGTCGAGCGCCAGCTGCCCGATGATCAGCGCGTCCCCCTCGATCGCCTTGGAGGCGGCGAAGCGCAGCGGGAGCCCCGCATGCTCGGCGTGGTCCTCGATCAGGTGGATGACCGCGTGCAGGCAGCGGTGCACGGCGCCGCCGTGGTCGCTCTCGTCGCAGAAGTCCTGCCGTCCCGGCCGCTCCTGATAGTGCGCGATGTGCACCGCGTGGCGCACGAGCTCGTCGATGCCCTCGTTTCTGACAGCCGCGATCGGCACGACCGGCACTCCCAAAAGGCTCTCCATGCGGTTGATGTCCACCGAGCCGCCGTTGCCGCGCAGCTCATCCATCATGTTGAGCGCGACGACCATCGGCACATCCATCTCAAGGAGCTGCATCGTAAGATACAAATTCCGTTCGATGTTCGTCGCATCGACGATGTTGATGATCGCCTTCGGCCTGTCCTGCAGCACGAAGTTCCGGCTCACGAGCTCCTCACTCGAATACGGCGACATCGAGTAGATGCCGGGAAGATCGGTGATCAGCGTGTTCTTCCGGCCGCGGATCGCGCCGTCCTTGCGGTCGACCGTGACGCCGGGGAAGTTGCCGACATGCTGGTTCGAGCCGGTGAGCTGGTTGAAGAGCGTCGTTTTGCCGCTGTTCTGGTTGCCGACGAGCGCGAAGGTAAGGGTCGTGTCGTCCGGCAGGGCGTGGCCGCTCCCCTTCGGGTGGTACTTGCCCTCCTCACCGAGGCCCGGGTGCTCGATCTCCTTTTCGTCAGCGCCGCGTCTTTTCCGCTCTGCCGCGCGGGAAAGCGGCGTCACGTCGATCTTTTCTGCGTCCGCAAGGCGCAGTGTCAGCTCGTAGCCGTGCAGGCGAAGCTCCATCGGGTCGCCCATCGGCGCAAGCTTCACGAGCGTCACCTCGGCGCCCGGGATCACGCCCATATCCAGAAAATGCTGCCGCAGGGCGCCCTCGCCCCCGACAGCCTCTACGCGGCCGGCCTGCCCGACCGCAAGGTCACGTATCGTCATATCGTTTCAACGCCCTTTCTTTCACAAGCGTTTGCCTAACTGATCCATTTGTCTGTGACTGTCGGTTCCGGGAAGCCCCAGTCCTCAAGGGCGCCGGAGACCACCAATTCAAAGCCGTTTTTCCTGAGCACGTTCGCGGAGGCGCGGTTCTCGGTCATCGTGCTCGCGGTGATGATCTCGATCCCGGCCTCCTCACAGAGGAAGCGCACCATGAGCCCCAGCGCCTCGCTCGCGATCCCGCGGCCCCAGCAGCGCTCCAAAAGCCGGTAGCCCACGCTGATCTTATGGATCGGCGCGCGCCAGCCGTACATCTCGGCAAGCCCGCAGAAGGCGCCGCCGCGGTCAAAGACGCCGAGGATCAGCGACTCCTCCAGCGCCTCGTCGTAGAGCTTCCGGATGACCTCGCGCGCGTCCGGGTATTTCTGTTCAAACAAAAACGTCGGCAGATAGCGGTAGACCCGCTCGCTGCGCGCCAGCTCCGCGAGCGCCCCGGCGTGCCGGTCCTCCAGCCGCTCCAGAACGATACGCGGGCCTTTCAGGCAGGGCAATGCGCGAAACAGCTCTTTCATGGAAACCTCGTTTCTCACGCTCCGGCGCCGCCGAGCGGGATCTCGTAGAGCCCGCGCCAGGGCTGGAGCTCCTCGAGCGCAGCTGCAGCCGCGAGCACGTCGCCGTCACGGTGCCGCCGACCGATGATCTGAAGGCCGACGGGAAGGCCGCTCTTCGAGAGCCCGGCCGGCACCGACGCCGCCGGCGCGCCTGTGAAATTCGCGAAAAAGGTCTCGCAAAAGCCGATGATCGGCTCCACGGGCACGCCGTTCATCTCGCGCGGGCCGAGCGTGTTGCGGTCTTGAGCGTTGGGAACGGGCAGGCAGATCGTCGTGGGCGAGAGGATCAGATCAAACTGTTCAAAGGCGCGCAGCTCCTCGTCGAGGATCTCGGTGCGCGCGCGGTGCGCCTCGTAGTAGTCCATCAGGCCGCACTTCGCCGTCTCCTCGTTCCAGCGGATGAACTCCTCCGGGAGATCCCCGCGGTGATCGCGCACGAGGTCGAAACCCCGCCGGCGATCCAGCTCCAGCGCGATCGCCGTATCGGCGCAGATGCAGCGGCACCAGAGCTCTGCGAGCTCATACGCGCTCCTTTGAAAACGGAACTCCGCGCGCTCCACCGCCGCGCCCGCCTCCCGGAAGCGCAGCGCCGCGCGCTCCGCGATCTCCGCGACCTCCGCGTCCACCGGGAAGATGCCGAAGTCCGGCGTGAAGCCGATGCGGAAGCCCTTGAGCGGCTTTTTCATCTCCTCGGTATAGTCGACGCCGCCGCGGTCCAGGCTGAAGGGGTCGCGAGGATCATAAGCGGCCATGCCGCCCAGCAGCACCGCGGTGTCCTCGACCGTCTTCGTCAGTCCGCCGTTGAAGCACCAGGGGTGCGTCGCGGACCAGGCGTCCGGCCGGCAGACGCTCGGGATCGTGCCGAGCGAGGCCTTGAAGCCCACAAGGGAGCACCAGGCGGCCGGAATGCGCAGCGACCCGCCGCCGTCGGAGCCCTCGGCGATCGCTACGAGTCCTCCCGCGACCGCCGCGGCGCTGCCGCCGGAGGAGCCGCCGGAATTGAAGCGCGTGTCAAAGGGATTGCGCGTCGGGCCGTAGAGCAGGTTGTCGCAGGTGCCGCGAAAGCCGTAGGCAGGCGCGTTCGTCTTGCCGACGGCAATGCCGCCCGCCGCCTCCATGGCGCGGCAGAAGACCGAGTCCTCCGTGTCCTCGCAGATCAGCGCCCGCACGCCGCCGTGGGAGTTCGTCCAGCCCTTTTTGCTCGGCAGAAAGTCCTTCAGCGCGAAGGGGACGCCGGCAAAGGGGCCCGGATCCTCGCCGCGGGCGAGCCGGGCCTCCAGCTTTTTCGCCTCGGCCTCGGCGTATTCGAATTTCGTATAGACAAAAGCATTGAGGCGCGGATCTCCCGCCTCAATGCGTTTTTGAAAGCAGCGTATGACCTCCGTGGGGCTCACTTCGCCCGCGCGGACAAGGCGTCCCAGCTCGCAGGCGGAAAGACGCGGGAGCGCATCGGTCAGGTTTCGCATATCTTCACCTCACGCGGCGCTTTGCGGGCAGTATTTCGCGAGATACTCCCGTCCCTGCCCGTTTTTGCGCCAAGACTTCAGGACCGCGAAGCCGATCGGCGCGGTGACGACCTCGGTCGCGAGCTCGAAGAGCGCGCAGAGCACGGCCGCGCCCACGCACTGCGGCACGGTCCAGTGCACGTTCAGCGCGCCAGGGAGGTTCGGGAAGACCACGAAGGCGAGAAACACGAAGAGGAAGTTGTCGACGATCTGCGCGGCAAAGGTCGAGATAAAGGAGCGCGCGGCATAGGCCGCCGCGCCGTCGGGATCCGCGCGGAACCGCCGTCCGATCGAGACGTTCAGCCGGTTGTTGACGACGCAGGAGAGCACATAGGCGATCGAGCTCGCAAGGAGCACGGACCACTGACCTCCCACCACCATGTCGAGCCCGGGCAGGCTGCACGCCCGGCTCAGGATCACGCAGATCAGACAGAAAACAAGATTGCAGAGCAGCGCGAGAAACGCGACCGAATCGGCCGCCCGCGCGTCGAAGTGCTTTGCGACGATATCCAAAAACAAAAATGCCAGCCACGAGACGAGGATCCCCGCGTTCAGCGCCAGAAATGGCAGCGACACGAGCGTGATGCGCGCGAGCAGATTCATCGCGATCACAGAGGCGATAAAGATCCCGGTCATCATCGGAGGCAGGGCGGAAAGAAGCGCGCTGAGCATGCCGCGCTCACGGCGGAGCCATGAGCTGAGGGAATGTGCAGTGTTCATTTGTCGTTCTCCTTGGTTTTCATTTATAACGCGGAGGATTTAGAGGCCGAACTCCGCGAAGTGTGATTTGCCGGATAGTTATTATATACAGATGGCCGGAAAGAATCAAGAGGATTCTTCCCGGCCGAGCTGGTTCTTTTTTTCAGTTTGCAAAACCGCCGATCTGCGCTATTTCATCAGATTCGGCAGGAAGGTCGAGATGAACGGAATATAGGTGATGAGCAGCAGCGCGAGAAGCGACGCGATCAAAAACGGCATATTGCCCCTGACGATCTCCTTGATCGAGATATTGCCGATACCGCAGGCCACGAACAAATCCACACCCACCGGCGGCGTGATCATGCCGATGGCCAGATTGACGATCGCGATCACTCCCAGATGGATCGGGTCGATTCCGAGCCCGATCGCAACACTGTAGAAAATCGGTGTCAGAATATACAGTGCCGAAGCGCCGTCCAGCAGGCAGCCGGCAATCAAAAGCACGATATTGAGCAGAATCAGGAACAGATACTTATTTCCGAGCGAAAGCGTGATCATCAGCGCGCCGGCCTGATCTGCAAGTCCCTCGATCGTCATCACCCACGAGAACAGTCCCGCGGTGGCCATGATGAACATGACGGTCGCCGTTTGGGACAGGGAGTTGAGCAAAATCGTATACAGATCTCTCAGTTTGATGGAGCGGTAAATAAAGAATCCGACAAACAGGCCGTAGATCGCGGAGACAGCGGCGGATTCTGTCGGGGTAAAAACGCCGCCGTAGATTCCTCCGAGGATGATTACCGGCATCATCAGCCCCCAAAACGCATCTTTAAACGAAACCCACCGTTCTTTCCAGCTTGCTTTCGGCATCCGCTTCACTTCCGAGTTGTTCCGAATCCCCCAAATCGCCGCGATACCGAGCAAGGTGCCCATAAGGATACCCGGGAGAATGCCTGCGATAAACAGCTTTCCGATGGAGATCCCCGTAATGCATCCGAATATGACGAACGTGATCGACGGCGGAATGATCACGCCGATGGAGCCGGCCGTCGCCATCAGGCCGCAGGAATAATCCCGTTTATAGCCGTGACTGATCATAGAGGGGATCACAACCAGGCCGAGGGCCGCAACCGTAGCGGGACCAGACCCCGAAATCGCGGCAAAGAAGCAGCTCACGATGATGCAGACCAACGCAAGGCCTCCTCGCACATGACCGACGAAGCTTTGCGCAAAGCGGATCAACTTCTCTGAAATGCCGGTTTTTTCCATAATATTGCCTGCAAAAATGAAATACGGCACCGCCAGAAGGGCGAATTTGCTGGTTGCAGCATAGACATTAGCCGGGATCATCGAGAAGTTGTAACCGCCGGTCAGCAATGCCGCAACGCTCGCCATGGCAAGGCTGACCGCAATGGGGACATTGAGAATCAGCAGGCCAAAAAAGGCAACGATCAGAACGATATTCGTCATGCTTCCTTACCCTCCCCGCCCGGACTATCTTTCGCTTTCGGATCCTCATCCATCCGGAGCGTCACGATGATCAGCTGGATATAACGGATACCGATCACGGCACCGCCGATGGGAACAAATGCGTTGAATATCCATTCCGGCCAATTCATCGCGAGCGTAACGGTCTTGAACTGCAGCGACGTCTGCACCATAGCGATTCCTTTCCATACAAGGATCGCGCAGAAAGCCACAGCGCAGGCATAGCCAAATGCGAAAATATATTTGTTGACTCGCCATGGAAGCCGATCGGTCAAAAGTGTCAGTCCGAGATGTGCACGCCGCTTGGCTGCGACGGCAGATCCAAAAAGCGACAGCAGGACAAACAAGAGCGTAACGATCTCTTCCGTCGCCGCGATCGTTGAGTGAAACACATAGCGTGACAGTACATTCACGAACGTCGTAACGCACATGATCAGAAGAAGCCAACTGCCGATAAAGTCTTCAAAGCAGTTATACCATTTTTTGTCATTCATAGGAGCGCACCCCCGTCTTAACGCGTCAAGTCAAAGCAGATCCGTCCGGGAACTCTCTGTTCCGGTCCCCGGGAAACACGGATAGATTTGTCTGCCCGGATCGCCGTATCAGGTGCAATCCGGGCCCCATCATCCATGCAGGCCAGTTCAATAAAGATTACCAGGCAATGCCGAACGCCTCATAGGCCTCCTTGCCGTAGGCTTCTTTATACTTCTCAACGACCGGGCGCACCATTTCCTGGAATGCCGCGATTTGAGCGTCGTCCAGATAGACGATCTCGCAGTCATAATCATCCTCAAAGGATTTCCAGATCAAATCCTCCTGCTCTTCCACCTGCTTGCGGCTTGCGGCATAGACTTCCGCAGCAACAACACGAATCAACTGCTGCTGGGTCGCATCCAGGCTGTCCCAGCACTTTTTGTTGAACAGCAAAGGATATCCGTCATATGCGTAATTCCAAACGGTCCAGTACTTGTTGACTTCCTGAATGGAGTTGGACTGGGAAGTCTTGGCTCCGTTCTCCTGCCCGTCGATCGTCCCCTGCTGAAGAGCCGTGAACACCTCTGACCAGGCCATCGAGGTCACGTCCGCCCCCAGTGCGTTCCAGGTATCCATGAACACGTTGCCGCCGGGGACGCGGATCTTAAGATTCTTCAGATCCTCCGGAGTCGTCACGGGGCGCTTGCTGTTGGAGAGCTGCCGCATCGCATTGTGCGTATAATCGATCCACTCAATGCCGACTGCGGCAAACTGCTCTTTGAGATAGTCACCGGCCGCTCCGGCCATCTTTTCGTTAACATCGGCGTAACTGGTAAATGTCCACGGCAGGGTGCAGATACCGATCTTTGAGTTGATATTTGCGCAGACGCTCTGTGCGTAACAACCGATATCAACCTCTCCCGTGGCAAGCATCTCCAGCGCTTTGTTGGTGTTGCCGCCGGCAAGTTGATCCGTACCGTAGACCTTGACTTCCAGCGCGCCGCCGCTGGCATCAAGCAGTGCATCCGCAAATGCCTTTCCGGTTATATAGTCGGTTCCCTGTTCCGTACCAACGCACTGGAAGACAAACTTATGCGGAGCGATCTTTGCTTCGGATGACGCGGACGCAGCCGAGGAAGAGGCCGCAGGTGCTGACGTTGACGCTGCAGGTGCGGATGAGCTGCCGCTTCCCGACGAAGACGCGCCGCAGGCTGCCAGACTCAAAGTCATAGCAAGAGCCATTGCCAGAGCAATCATTTTTTTCATCAGAATAACCTCCCAACATAATATGTGTGTTTTGGCAGCATTGCTCCGAAACCGCTGTTGGACCCTATCTCGGAGGAAATGCAGTTCAGATCGCCGATATGTCCATTTCGGCATGATCACTATGATCAGGTATAGTTCTCTTCGTTTTTCATATCTTCCGGATCCGGATAAAGGATCATTTTTCCGGGTTTTCCCTGCCGCATCGCTTCAATGGCACTACGGTAATCTGTTAAAGCGTAGCGACCGCCCAATACAAATTCAAGCTTATAATAGGGACTCTTCATCACAGTTTCGAAGTCCTCCCATGTCTCCCAAATCAGCCGGCCTGAAATACCGGTAAAATTCACCTCCCTGTAGATCAGATCCTCTGCCAGGTCGTCGAACGTGATTTTCTTCGACGGCAGCGCAACACAAATCAGCTGCCCCTGCGGGCGAAGCGCTTTCAGTTCGGAGTTGTACATCTGCTCGCTGCAGGTATAATCGATCGCAGCATCCGCTCCGTTTCCCTCCGTGCTGTCAAGCACGACCGACAGCAAATCCTGCGTTCTGGTATTGATGATGACGTCTGCGCCCATTTTTTTCGCCGTATCGAGTTTTTCATCGTACAAATCACAGGCAATGATTTTTTTTGCGCCAAAAGCTTTGCAGCTGGCGACTGTTGTAAGCCCAAGCGGCCCGCAGCCGACTACCAGGACCGTCTTTCCCCGCGGCGAAGCGACCTCGGCGCTGTGGACTCCTGTCCCGTTCGGCTGAAGCATACAGGCCGCTTCATAGGACAGATCGTCGCTGATCTTATAGGTGCATTTTGCCGGAACGCGGGAGTATTCGGCCAAGCCTCCGTTCACTCCGATGCCCCAGACCACGATATTCCTGCACAGATGCGGAATATTGTGCGTGCAGGCATAACACTTGCCGCAGGTGATGTAGGGCTCAATGGCAACGCGGTCTCCAACTTTTCTGTCTTTCACATTTTCTCCCACATCAACGATATCACCGCTTGCCTCATGCCCCAGAGTTGTAGGCGGGTGAACCCGCTTCTGCGCATAGTGCGTCCATGGCATGATATCTTTTGTATCCGTCATGCATAGCGCCGCACAGCGAATCTTTACCAGCACATCGTCCGGGCCGATCACGGGAACCGGGAGATCATCATGGAGGATCACATCCCCGGGTGCCGCCTCTTCTTTGACCAGACCCATCATTGTTTTTTTGTCCATCCGTTTGTCCTTCCCTCCTTTATTTTCTTATCTGCTTTTTAAACTCCGCGAAGCAACTATTCTCCTTTCAGATCCCCTCCTTCAAGGAACTGTCGTCAGTCTGCTGTCCCGGCATGTTTTCTAGAGCATCGCTATTACTTCACAGGCCTGTTATTGTGTTATCGAATTTTTAATCTTTAATAAACAGCAGTTTTAGATTCTATAATAAGACTATAAAGTTTTATATCTCCTTTTTATTATTGTTAAAGCATTTTTCAATCAGATTATAAGTGTACGCAAGCTGTTTGTCAACGCAAACATCATTTTATAATGCTACTTTTTAAATTTTTTCGATTATTACATTTAATAGCACGTAAAATAGCATATTAACTTGCATTCTTTAAGTGAATTTAAAATATTATATTCTTTTTACATATTAATTATTATTATTGCATTTTTTTAACAACCAAATTATACTATTTCATGCGATTTCATGTCGATCGAATCGCTAAAAAGTGCAAAGTGACTATCGTTTCTGTATCTTGTAATGAATATCCAAGTGTGATATAATTAACAATATAAGATTGTTTGCATGTTTTGTTTTCTTCAGGCCTTTGCTGATATTGCTGATTGCTTCCAGTTCTCTTTTTCTAAGAGGTGATCGTTGTGAAAGAGCTGTTTTCAGAGGAATCTCTGGTATCGCTCGCAAAAAATGAAATCCAGGCCAGGATCCGAAGCGGTACTTATCCCCCGGGGTTCAAACTGTCCACGCTGGATATCGCAAATTCGTTAAATATCAGCCGCACGCCGGTCATTTCCGCGATCAACCAGCTGGTCGCCGAAGGGTTTCTGGAAAAAACATCCCCGCGTACGATCGTCGTTACACAGCTGCGTCTCTCGCAAATCCGCGAGATACTGCAGGTTCGTGAAATGATCGAATTATACACGGTCGATCTGATCATCAAGAATCTCCCCTTTCGACCGCAGATCGTAAATGAGCTGGAAGTCCTCACCAAGAAGATGACGACGCTGACTCACAGCGACTATGCGCTCTCAAACGAGTATGAAACAAAATTTCATACCGGTTTTGTGTCGCTCTGCTGCAATTCACGCATCATCAAGCAATATGAGTCCAACTGGAGCGTCGGGATCGTGTTTCTGCTCTTTGCCAGATCACAGATCCCACTGTATCGGATGGACGAATCCAATTCGCAGCATGAGAAAATGCTTCAGCTGGCAAAAAGCGGAAACGCAGACGAACTGCGGGATGAGATCCGCAAACACTTAAAAATCGTCAACGACACGCTCGATTGGCTTTTGAACCACGACGACGGAAACGAGGTCTTCGTCAGATAACGGATCCTTCCGCATATCACTTACAATAACCTGCAAAACTGCCGGGGGCTCTCCTTTCAGAAAGTCCCCGGCAGTTTCAGGTAATGATCGTATGTTGTTCCGCAAAGCCGCAGGGACCGCCGGGGTATCCTCCCGTGCGGTCCCTGTTGTTCTGGTTTTTCAGTCTGTTTATTTGAGCAGCGCGCCGAGGATGCCCATCAGGGGACTGGCGGAGCCGCTCTGCTGGCTCTGGCCGCCGCCAAGGAGCCCCATGAGCATATTGGAGGCATTGGAGCCGCCCATGAGCGAGCCCATGATGTCGGCCACGCCCAGTGAGCTGTTCGCCGCCTGCTGGTTCTGCGCCTCTTTGCCGAGAAGGCTCATTAAAAGCGGCGCCGCAGAGGCGAGGACTTTCTTCACGTCCTTTTGACTGACGCCGGAGTCCTGCGCGATCTGGCTCATTACCGCGCCGGAATTGGAGCCGAGCAGATGCTCGACGATCTTGGCGCCGTCGTCGGTGTCGACATTGCTGAAGAACGCGCCGAGGTTCGACGTATTGCCGGCGGAGTGCTGACTGAGCGCGCCCGCAAAGCCGGCCGCGGTCGAAGAAGAGGTGGACTGATTCAGCGCGCCGCCGAGGAGCAGCGGGAGCGCCGAGGTGAGTACGCTGCGGGTCTGGTCGCCGGAAACAGAAGCCGCCCGACTGACCCCGCCGACGCCGTCTTCCGAGAGCACGGTGCCGAGAAGAGCATTGAGATCCATTGGAATCGCCTCCTGATTGAAGTTGCTTTGATTATAAGCTTTTGGGGGCAAAACGTCAATAAGCGTTCAACTGTGCCGCCCGTTTTCTTTAAGATGCGATCCTCAGCCGCCAAAAAACGGTGCGTCAGCTCGTTTCCGATCGCATTCTTCGTGGATTGCGCGTCTTTATCTCTGTTTTTGACCGAGATAAAGACGGGAAATCCATCGTTGCGAGCCCGCTTGCACAAAAAGCGCAGCGGCGGCGCTGCACTTTAAGCGATTATGACCGTTATGCGCCGCGGATCCTCAGCTTCCGCAGCCCCGCCTTCTGCGCCTCGGTGATCCGGCGGCTCTCGACGGCCTTTTGGATCGTCTTGTTGTGCACCCACCTGTCAAGCCGCCGCTCCGTAAGATAC
>CAMNAE010000025.1 GCA_946530565.1 uncultured Oscillibacter sp. | reverse complement strand
CCCCCAGCGGGGGAAGGTGGACAGCGCGCAAGCGCTGGACGGATGAGGGAGAAGGTTTCGGTGTGGCACGCCATACGGAAGCGAGAGCTTGTCGGGATCTTCTCCCTCATCCGGCGCTTCGCGCCACCTTCCCCCGCTTGGGGAAGGAAAAAATGTTTACACCGGGGCATACTCTCCCGTAACCGTCCCCGATGTATGGCACATGCACAAAAACTCCCCGGAGGCGGCAGCCTCCGGGGAGTTTTTGTGCTGTACGATGCAAATGCGCGCTTACGCCAGAATGATCTCCGGGTGCTCCAGATAGAACTGGATGTCCTTGAGGCAGCGGCCGAGGATCAGGCCGTCGACGACCTGGTGGTCGGTGGTCACGAAGACCTTCATCATCGTGCGGGCGGCGAAGCTGCCGTCGGGCATGACGGCGGGCTTGAGCTTCGGGCGGCCGAAGCCGAAGATCGCGACCTGCGGCGGGTTGAGGATCGGCGTGCCGTAGTCGATCGGGAACATGCCGACGTTCGTGATCGTCACGCTGCCGCCGGACTGCTCGGCGGGCTGGAGCTTCTTCTCCTTGGCGCGGGCGGCGAGATCCTGCATCTTCTCGTGGATCTCTTTGAGGCTGAGCGTGTCGACCCTGCGCAGGACCGGCACCATGAGCCCCTCGTCGGCGCCGACGGCGACGCTGAGGTCCACGTGCTTGTGCATGCACAGCGTGTTGTCCTCGAGCGTTGCGTTGATGTAGGGGTGGTTCAGGAGCACCTTGCCGAGCATCATGCACAAAAGGTCGTTGACCGTGACCTTGTAGCCCATCTGCTCCTGCGCCGCGACCATGTTCTCGCGCATTTTGAGGAAGTCGGTCGCGTCGACCTCGCACACGTTCGTGTGCTGGGCGGTCGTCTGCAGGCTGTTGTACATATTGCGGGCGATCGTCTTGCGGATGCCGGTCCAGGGCTTGCGGATGATCTCGTCCTCCTCGGCCTCGGGTGCGGCGGCGGCCGGCGCGGCCTTGACTGCGGGCGCTGCGGCCTTGGCGGCAAGATAGGCCTCGATGTCCTTTGCGACGATGCGGTTGCCGTTCGGACCGCCGCTCGGGCTGACGAGCGTCAGGTCGATGCCGTTCTTCGCGGCCATCTTGCGGGCAAGACCGGTGGCGCTCACGCGGCGGCCGGAGGCGGCAGCGGGCGCGGCGGCAGCGGCGGGCGCGGCCTCGGCGGCGGGGGCTGCAGCGGCCGCGGGAGCGGCGCCGCCCGAAACAAGCGCGTCATACTGCGCCTTCGTCTCGCACACATAGGCGATCGTCTGGCCCACGGGGACCGTCTCGCCCGCGGGGGCGACGATGTGCAAAAAGCCGCCGTGGACGATCTCGTAGTCGATGACGTTCTTCTCGTTCTCGTACTCCATGACGGCCTGGCCCTTCTGGACCTCGCTGCCCTCGGCGGCCTTCCACTCGGAGATCGTGCCCTCGACCATCGTGAGTCCGGCGCGGGGCATCACGATCTCGGTGACGCCGTCGGCGCTCACGGGCGCGGCAGGGGCAGGCGCGGCAGCGGGGGCGGGCGCAGCGGCAGGAGCCGGCGCCGCGGCGGGTGCGGGAGCGGCGCCGCCCGAAACAAGCGCGTCGTACTCGGCCTGGGACTCGGCGAGCTGTGCGATCGGGTCGCCGACGGGGATCGTCTCGCCCTCTTTGGCGATGATGTGGAGGATGCCGTTATCCAGCGCCTCGTAGTCGATCACGTTCTTCTCGTTCTCATACTCCATGATCGCCTGGCCCTTGGTGACGGAAGAGCCCTCGGCGGCCTTCCAGGAGGAGATGGTGCCTTCGACCATCGTGAGCCCCGCGCGGGGCATAACAACTTCGATCATAGTATTCTCGTTCCCTCCCAGGTCTCAGTGCATGGTGCGCAGCACGCGGCAGATGTCGTCGACATCGGGGATGGAGTAGTGCTCGGCGTCCATGTTGTAGGCGATGGGCACGTCCAGCGCGGCGATGCGCTCCACGGGGCCGTCGAGCTCGTCGTACATCTCCTTCTGGAAGAGCGCGGCGAACTCGGCGCCGATGCCGGCGGTCAGGTTGCTCTCCTCGACGATCGCGACGTGGTGGGTCTTGCGGATGGAGGCGTAGATCGTCTCCTTGTCGAGCGGGGCGATCGTGCGGGGGTCGATGACCTCGACGCTGATGCCCTCGGCGGCGAGCTTTTCGGCCGCGGCGATCGCGCGGGGCACCATGAGGCCCACGGCGATCAGCGTGATGTCGCTGCCGCTGACCTTGACGTCGGCGACGCCCAGGGGGATCGTGTAGTCGGAGTTGTAGACCTCGTCGTCGATCTCCTGCTTCTGCTGATACATGAGCTTGGGCTCGCAGAAGAGGACCGGGTTGTCGGAGCGGATCGCGCTCTTGAGCAGGCCCTTGGCGTCATAGGCGCAGGAGGGCGTCACGATCGTGAGGCCGGGCGCGTGCATGAAGAGGCTCTCCACGCAGTTGGAATGCTCGGGGCCGGCGCCGTTGGAGGAGCCGGAGGCGTTGCGGATGACGAGGGGCAGCTTGTACTCGGGGCCGTGCATGTAGCGCCACTTGGCCACGCAGTGGAAGATCTCGCTGAAGCAGACCAGCGCGAAGTCGGAGTACATGAGCTCGAGCACCGGGCGCATGCCGGTCTCGGCGGAGCCGATCGCGGCGCCGACCATCGCGGTCTCGGCGATCGGGGTGTTGCGGATGCGCTTGGGGCCGAACTCCTCGAGCATGCCGCGGGTGATGCCGAAAATATTGCCGAACTGCGCCACGTCCTCGCCGAAGAGCAGGACCTTGTCGTCGCGGCGCATCTCTTCCTTCAGAGCGTCGCCGATCGCTTTTGCGTATGTGACTTTCATTGTTCAGTTCCTCCTTCTTCTCAGGCGTACAGGCAGTCGTAGATGTCCGCGGGCTGCATGGCCGGCGCCTCGACGGCGTGGGCGATCGCCTCGTCCATGGCCTTGTCGAAGTCCTCGCGCAGCTTCGCGAGGTACTCCTCGGTCACGACGCCCTGCTCCAGAAGCTTCGCCTCAAAGAGCGCGACGGAATCCTTCTCGGTCATGTACTTGTGGGTGACGTCGGCGTCGCGGTAGGCGCACTGGTCGCCCTCGAAGTGGCCTCTCCAGCGGTACTCCTTGCACTCGATCAGCGCGGGGCCGTTGCCGGCGCGCACGTAGTCGACGAGCTTCTGCGTCGCCTCGTACACGGCGAGCACGTCGGTGCCGTCGACGACCGCGGTGGGCATGCCGTAGCCCGCGGCACGGTCGGCGCCGGGGTTGGGCACGGCGCTGGAGTAGGAGCTCGGCGTGGAGATCGCGAACTGGTTGTTCTCGCAGACGAAGAGGACGGGCAGCTTCCAGCAGGAGGCAAGGCACATGGCCTCATGGACGGGGCCGCGGCTGGCGGTGCCGTCGCCGTAGAAGAAATAGGAGATGTTGTCGCGCTGTTCGGCGTCGATCGTGAGCGCGGCGCCGACCGCGACGCCCGCGTCGCAGCCCAGGGAGCCGGAGAAGCCGACCACGCCGTCCTGCAGGCGGCCGAGGTGGTTCGTGCCGCCATGGCCGAGCGCGTTGCCGGTCAGCTTGCCGAGCAGCTCGCCGAAGAAGGCGTCCATCGGCTCGCCGACGATGTAGTTGGCCGCGAGCGGACGGTGGCCGAATTTAAAATAGTCGCCCTTCTTGCGGGTGGAGAGAACGCCCACATAGGAGCCCTCCTGACCCATGCCGCTGTGGATGTGGCCGGGAACGATGCCCTGGGCATAGATCTCGGTGAGCTTCTTTTCCATCAGGCGCGTTTCCAGCAGTTCCTTGTGGACCTTCAGCAGAAAATCTTTTGCGTATTCCATGCTTGCTTCCTCCTGCATTAAAGATGGTTGGATCGTGTGCTCCGCGGCGTTGCCGGACGCGGCGGAGACATATTGACACAAATGCTATTATACGCCATCTCAAGGGCGGGATTTGACGCAGTTTATACAAAGCTCGTTCGGCATTTCGCTAAAAATCAGGCCGCTTTCATGGGCAATCTGACGGAAATCAAAACAATGCACGAAATGGTGCATTGTTTTGCGCAAAATGTGTTATACTAATGACCGGAATCGTTATATACGAACATTTACATGCATCAGAGGAGGCGGCGGACGTGTCACGGGAGAGCGAGCTTCGGCAGGCGTTTCAGGCCTTTTTTGAGCGCTACGGCACGCGCAGGACCTTCTCGGCCGGGCAGGTCATCGCCGAAAAGGGCCTGCGGGCGGAGTGGAGCTATTTCCTGATCGACGGGCACGTGCGCACCTTCTGCATGAACGAGGAGGGCGCGCACATCACGCTCTTTTACCTCGGCCCCGGGAACATGCTCTGCTCCGAGACGCTCGTATCGGATCTCCCGATCAATGTCTCGGTCGAGACGATCACCGACGCGGCGGTCCTGGCGATCCCGGCGGCGGACTTTCGCAGGCTCATCCTGATCGAGCGGAAGCTCCCGGTCGAGGATCTGCTCTTCGGCGTCGTCACGCGGCTCTGGCTCATGAGCGACTACATCTGCTGCGCGCACCTGAAGACGAACAAGGGCAAGATCGCCTACTTCCTGCTCTCCGCCTGTGAGCGGCAGGGCGAGAGCGTGGTCTCGTACACGAACGCCCAGATCTCCGACGTGACGGGCATCAACCGCGTGTCGGTGAACCGGATCCTGAACGCCTTCCAGAAGGAGGGTCTGCTCACGCTGAAATATAAAAAGATCCTGATCCGGGACCCGGAACGGCTGCGCGAGGTCTATGTCCCCGTGCGCTACTACGGGCCGGAGATGAGCCTGTAACTTAAAAAAGCTGCCCCCGACACGCGTCGGGGGCAGCTTTTTTCGCGGCATGATGGCATTATTTCTCCCAGCCGGGGAGCTTTTCAAGGCGCACGGCGAGGCTTTTGGGGAGGTCGCCTGACTCGATCAGCTGCTGGTACTGGCGGATCAGGAAGGGCGGGATGCCGCGCAGCTCCTTTTCGCTCATCGTCATCAGCGAGACGCGGATGTTGTCGAGCGTCGCCTCGGGCGGGGTCTCGTCGAAGTTGAAGAGCGCCTCGTCCTCCTCGTCCCAGTCGTCATCGTCGTCGTCATCGTCGTCGAGCGCCCAGTCGCCCTCGGCCTCGCCGCGGGCGAAGAAGTCCAGAAGGTCTGAAAGCGCGTCGTCGAGCTCCGGGAGCTCGTCCGTGAAGGCCAGGCGGATCTTCGCGTCGCGGCAGAAGCCTTCGAGCAGGCAGCGCGTCTCCTCATCGCGCACGCTGATCGTTTTCGGGCAGATCTCGGCGCTCATGAGCGAGTCGATGAAGGTGGAGAGCAGCTCGTCGGCGTTGTAGATGCGCCCGAGTGCGTGGGCGGGGCGGTAGAGCATGTGGCTTTTGCGATCCATGATCATCAGCAGCGCCGGGAAGTAGGGCGGCTCGTCGGGATCGTCCTGGATCGGCGCGGGGGCGCGGAAGACCTCGCAGCAGAGCTCCGGGATGCGCCTGAGCGCGCGCAGTTCCCGGATGCGCGCGGGACTCACCGCCTTGGGCTGCGGCGGCGTCACGCGCCCGGAGCGCGGCTGCGGCGTGGAGCTCACGCGGAACATGTCGCCCTCTTTCGTGAGAAGCGGCAGCGCCTGCTGGGCGTTTTCAAGCGGCGCAAGGCCGAGATCCTCTCGGTCGTGCTCACCCAGCGCCTCCAGAAGCGCGAGCGTCGCCTCGAGCGCGAGCGAGAGATAGCGGATATCCTTCGCGCGGCGGATCGGCGACGGGAGCGCGTAGGATTCGTATTTCATAAGCGAGGGGTAGCTGTTGGGACCTTTGAAGACATAGCCCTCGCGCTTGGCGTAGTCGCGGACCTCGGCAAGCGCCGCGGGGTCGAGCTCGTCGCGGCTTTCGAAGACGCACTGCAGGCTCTCCTGCGAAATGCCGATGTGGAAGGCGGCGGGGGTGCTGGTCTCGGCGTCCATCAGGCGCATGAGCGAGCGGAAGCCGGCGGGGCCGACATAGAGCGCGACGGACAGGTGCTCGCCGTTGCGGCCCATGACCGAGACGTAGCCGATCAGGGAGCGCGTGAGCTGCACGGCAAAGATCTCCTCTTCGCAAATGACCTTCCAGGGCTTTGCCGCGCGGACGGAGAAGGCGAGGTCGTAGAGCTGGTTTTTCTCTTCGCTGATGGACATGAGGTCCTCCTTAAAAAGACCGCGCGGTTTTCGGCTGCGCGGTTCTTGCGGTTCTTTCAGCCTATACCATAGCAGAAAGCCGTCGGAAAGTCAACGCGCGTGTTACGGCAGATGTCGCAAAACAGACAAAAAGCCTCCGCGCGGAAATGGCGCGGAGGCGTGATGAAAGCAGAACGCTTACAGATCCTTGTTCTCGGGGAGGCCGGCCTTGCTCCAGCCGCCGTCGGTGAAGATGCACTGTCCGGTGATGCCGCTGGCCTCGTCGGACGCGAGGAAGACGACCGTGTTGCCGATCTCCTCGGGGGAGAGCAGGCGCTTCATCGGGATGACCTTCATGATGTTGTCGATGTCGATGATGCCCTCGTCGATGCCCTTCTGGATCATCTCGGTCATGACATAGCCGGGCGCGACCGCGTTGATGCGGATGTTGAAGCGCGCCCACTCGACGCCGAGCGTCGCGACCAGGCCGTTGACGGCCGTCTTGGAGATGTTGTAGGCGGAGCGCTGGGAGGTGTACATCTGGGAGTTGCCCGAGGAGATGCACACGATGCTGCCCTTGCCCTGCTTCTGCATGTAGCGGGCGGCGGTGCGGGAGGCCACATAGTAGGCGCGGAGGTTCACGCTCAGAACCTTGTCGAAGTCCTCGAGCGGGAACTCGGTCGCCCAGCGGCGGATCTGGATGCCGGCGTTGTTGACGAGGATGTCGATGCGGCCGTGCTTGGCGACGACGTCGTCGATCATCTTCTCGGTCGCGGCGGCGTCGCTGAGGTCCACCATCATGCAGTCGACCTGGCCGAGGGGGGAGAGCTCCGCCATCGCATTCTCCGCGTCCTGCTTGTTCTTGCCTCCGACGATGGTCACGATGCTGCCCTCTTCGAGGAAGCGCTTGGCGATGCCCTTGCCGATGCCGCGGGTGCCGCCGGTGACGAGTACGATCTTGTCTTTCAAACCTCTCATGATGAACCCATTCCTTTCATGATCCCGCCCTGTCCGGACGGTGTTTTCCAAGCTTTACGTTAGCACATTCATACAAAAATGTCAATTTGCGAAAAACAGACGGCAGTTATAAAAACGCGACGAAAGGCCCGTTATTCAAGATCCCCCGGGGGGTCGAGATAGCGCGGATCGAACGCGATGTCCTTCGTGACGATGCCGGCGCCGTCGGCGAAGAAGCCCCACTCCTTCAAAAAGACGCGGGAGGCGTCCGACGCGGGGGCGTTGATGTGCAGCGCCGAGCCGCCGTGCTCGCGCACGAGGCGCACCGCCTGGCCGAGGAGCTGCGCGCCGTAGCCCAGCTCGCGGAGATCCGGCTTGACATAGAGCGAGAAGATGAAGCCGCTCGTCGGGTCGACCGACAGGACGCCGGCTGCCCTTTCGCCGAGATAGCCGACGAGGCAGGCTTTTCCGGCCATGGGATCCGGCGCGTCCGGAAAGAGCGCGGCGGCGGTCTCCTGCCCGACGCCCTCGAACCAGAGCCCCGGCTCCATCGCGATCGGGCGGTGGACCTGCTTTTTTTTGACGCTGCCGTCGTCATCGGCAAGATGTGAGATATCGTTCTGATACTCCGCGCGCAGCTTCCCGCCCTCGAACAGAAGCTTCGTGACTGAGGTGTTCGCGCCGTGGGGCGACGTGTCCGCGTGAAGCATGCCCGAGCCGTCGAGCCCGGCGAGCAGCATGCGGATCGCGTAGCCGTGCGTCACGACCGCCACGTGCTCGCCGTTATGCTCCCGCGCGATCTTCAGTACCGCCGCGAGCACGCGGCACTGCACCTCCATGGCCGTCTCGGCGCCCTCCATGTACCACTTCGCCGGGTCGTGCGTAAAAAGGCGCAGCTGCTCGGCGTCCGTGCGCGCGATGTCGCCCCAGGTGCGCGTCTCCCACGGGCCGACAAAGATCTCGCGCAGCGCCCGCCGGCGGTGGAGCGGGAGCTTTTTCGGCTCGTAGATCGCGCTCGCGGTGCAGACCGTGCGGTAGAGATCGCTTGCGTAGACCGCGTCGATCCTGACCGAATCAAAGCGCTTTTGCAGCGCCGCGACCTGCCGCCAGCCGCGGTCGGTCAAAAGTGAGTTGTACTGACCCTGCGCGCTGCGGTAGAGGTTCCCCTCGGCCTCGGCGTGCCGGATGAGATAGAGTGTGGTCATAAGCACCTCCGCGATCGTAAAAAAACTCTGCCACAAGTATACGGTATCCCCCGGAAAAACGCAAGAGGGGTTCGCTATGCTCTGCTTTTACTGTATTGCCTGCAAAAAACGGATGTGCTATAATAAACATATCATTCATGTGTGGCTGGAGAGCCCCTGACGGGAGGAACGCGATATGAAGAGGACTGCTGCTTTTGTGCTTGCCCTGCTCATCTGCCTGACGCTGCTGCCGGCGTATGGCTTTGCCTCGGCCGCCGCCGGGGAGCCGGCGACCGAAGTCCGGGGCGAGACGAGCATCGGCTCGCTTCTTGCGGACAGGATCGACGAGAGCCTGACTTCCGGCGACTGCGTGCGGGCTTTGACGCTGGACGCGGCGGGCCTGAGCGCGGAGGCGGAATACAGCGTCAGCCGGAACGCGCGGCTCGTGGTCGGCGTCTATGAAGAATCAAGCGGCGCCATGACGGCCTCCGGCAGCGCGGACGCTGCGGCGGGCAGCGGCAAGGCGCGTGTTGCCCTCACCGGCGAGATCCCGGTTCATTACATCGCCCGCGCGTTTTTGCTGGACGCCGAAACCGGCGCGCCGCTTGCTGAGCCCTTTGTTTTAAGCGCGCAGACGGCGGCCATGAAGGCGCTCGAGGCGGCGACGGTCGACGATTTCGACCCGGCGCGCGTGGTGAATCTCGACGCGGATCCGACATGCAACTTCGTCGTGCTCTCGCAGGACGTCAAAACGCTCAGCGCCGGGAGCGTCACGGTCGAGGACGACCACCTGATCATTTCGGGCGCCGCTCTCGCGCCGGGCGACCTCTTCTGCTGGTACGAGGGGGAGGACCCCGTGATCCTCCGCGCGGCGAAGGTCGAGGGCGCGCGGGTGTGGCCCGACGCCGAGACGCCGGAGGAGGCCTTCGAGGTCATCAAGATCGACACGGACGCCGTGCCGCCGACGCTGCAGGACGTGGACTGCGAGGGCAGCACCTGTGTCTCGCTGAAGATCCAAAAGGAGTTCGGGAGCGCCGAGCAGAACGAAGGCTTTGTCAGCGGCACGCTCAGCGGCTCTCTTGGCGGCAAGCTGACGATCGGCGTCTCGCTCAGGCTCTACCACATCCGCGATTATACCGAGTTCAGCTTCAAGTTCCGCGAGGAGCTCATCGAGCTGGGCGGCGACCTGGTCGGCAAGTGCTCGTTTACCATACCGCTCACAGCAGAGCCGGTCACGCTCAGGCCGATCCCCGGCGTGTACATCACGATCCGGCCGGCGATCAGGGGAGAGATGAATGCCCAGACCCATCTCGGCGTCAGCGCGCACGCCGAAGCGGGCGTGCAGTATCTCACGGGCCGGGGCTTTGAGCCGATCCTCGACGGCCCCGCCATCAACGACGAGGGCCTGGAGCTGACGGTCGAGGGCACGCTGTTTCTCGGCATCGACTTGCAGCCCGCCGTGAACGTGCTCTATTTCGAAAAGGACAGCCTCCGCGGCGGCGTGCTGCAGGCCTCTCTCGAGGCTGCCGCCGGCCCGGAGTTCAAGATGACCAGGGGCCCGGAGTCGGCCGGCAGGCTCGCGCATGGGTGCTATTGGTGCGCGGGCGGAACGCTGAGCCTCAAGGCCGAGATCAGCGGCGAGATCGAATCCTCTCTCAGGGTCCTGCGCGTCAAGGGCAAGCTCGTCGACGGCGCTCTGGAGCTCGGCAAGTGCTATCTCTCGCAGGCAAAGTCCCCGAGAGATGGCGGAAAGGTCGTCTTCGGCCTGGGCGAGTGCCCCGGGATCAGCCTCAGATGCACGGTCACGGTGCATGATCAGGACTGCCATAAAGAGCTCCCGGGCGCCCGGCTGAGCTTCTATGACCAAAACGGTACCCTGGCAGGCAGCGCACAGCTCCCCTCCGGCAGGTGGAGCGAGGCGACGGTCTATCTGCCGCTGGGGAAGCTGAGCGTCGTCGCCGTCTGGAAAAATGAGCGGCAGCAGAGCACCATTACCGTGACCCGGGAAAACGACCTGTACGACGTCCCCGTGGATCTCGGAGAGACCGTCACGGTGACGGTGCTGGACGAGGCCGGGGAGCCGGTGCCCGGCGCGATCCTGCGCGGCACGCCCTGGGACGATCTTGCGTTTACGACGGATGAAAGCGGGCAGGCCATCATTCCGCTGCCAGAGGGGCAGTATGCGCTCAGAGCCTGTGTCTATGACGAAGAGGGGGAGATCTCCGCCTGGGCGGGGAAGAGCGTGACGGTCCGCGGCAGGAGCGAGGTCACGATGACCACGCAGAAGCAGGAGATGCACATCGCCTACGACGAGGAAAGCGGCGTTCTGCGTGTCTCCGGCAGCGGCCCGATGCCGGATTACAGCTTTGCCGTGGGCGGCGCGCAGACCCCCTTTATGGATTACGGCGAGGTCTGCAAACGCATCGAGATCCACGGCATGTCCACGGTCGGCGACTGGGCCTTCAGCAATTTCCACGCGGTGGAATCCGTCTGGATGGACGACAGCGTCGTCGCGATCGGCCAGGCGAGCTTCATCCACGACTACAAGCTCTCTGACGTGCGCTTTTCCGATCAGCTCGTGCAGCTCGCCGTCGGCTACGGCGGCACTTACGACAGCATCGGCGCCTTCGAGGGCTGCAGCGCGCTCAGGCACATCGAGCTGCCGGAGAGCCTCGTCACGATCGGGGAGCAGGCCTTCCGCGGCTCCGGCCTGACGGCGCTGACGCTGCCGAAAAGCGTCTACAGCATCGGCAAAAAGGCCTTCCAGAACTGCGGGGATCTGGAGTTCGTGATTTTTAACGATGGCCTGCGCGTGATCGAAAGCTACGCCTTCCAGAACGACACACGCCTTGGAAGCGTCACGCTCCCCGGGCTCGATGCCATCGGCGGGAGCGTGTTCACCCTGGGCGACGACTTTACCGACATCCTCTTCACCGGCGCGATGCCGCGCTTTGAAGGCTATCCGGTGGAAGAGCCGTCGGAGGAAAGGGACGACCTTACGATCTGGTATCCGAAAGCGTGGGATGCCGCGCGCCTGAACGGCTGGCCGGAGAGCTCCCGGCTCAGCTGGAAGGCCTACGAGCCGTGAGTCAAACAGAACCGTCCCCTTTGACCCACGGCAACTTCAACTTGACAATCCGGAGTGCATCGTGTATGATGGACTTGGATCCAATGGCTATGAGATCTACGGCTTTCACAAGCGAAGCACCCCGGAGTTGCAGCTCCGGGGTGCTTCTTGTCATTTTCGGCTGACCAGACCGTCAG
>CAMNAE010000024.1 GCA_946530565.1 uncultured Oscillibacter sp. | reverse complement strand
TGCACGAGGAAGGCGGACGAGGTCACGAGGACAAGCAGGGCGATCGCCGCCAGGACCAGCGCCGAAAAACGCTTGCCGGTCGTCATATCCCCCGCCTCCCCTGTCGGCATTATCCGCTCCCGCAGACTGCTTATCTGCGGTCGGTCTGCGCAAATTTGCGAATGATTCGCAAAAAAAGATAGCACAGCCCCCCGGGATTGTCAATAGCCTTTCGGCTAAAGCTGCGCCGAATTGTCGTGATTTTTCTCCGCTTCCGTCGGTTTTTTCCCGCGGCTCTCGCGCTCCATCGTCTTTAAAAGCTTCATCGCCTCGGCCATGCGGCTCACCGCGCCGGGGTTGCCGCGCAGCTGCCGCAGCATGCCGGAATAGGCCTCCGCGCGCAGCGCGACGCCCTGTTTTGCCGCCATGCGCGCGCGGCGGAGCTCGGAAACGAAGCTGTGGTCGTCAGGCGTGAGCTGCGCCGGATGCGGCAGCGCCCCGGAGACCGAGTCCGCGATCGTCTCGAGCGTGTCGAGCAGCTCCCGGTTCATGGCCCGGTAGCTCTCGAGCATCGCGGCGGCCCGCTGCGCGCCGCTGCCGCGCAAGGCCTTTGCGCGCGCCTCCCAGGCCTCCCGGCTCCCGTTCATGCGCGCACGGAAACGCCGCAGGTCGTCTTCAGCGAAGGTCTGGGCGATCTCCGCGCGCCTGAGGAGCCGCCGGATGTCCTCATTCTCGGCGCTCAATCGCTCGAGCGTATCCCTGAGGTCGAAGGCAGCGCGGGCAGAAAGGGTCGTATCCACCGCGAGGGCCGCCACGAGCGCATGGCCGAGCGGGTCGATCGCGACCGCCGGAATCTCTGCCAAAAATGCCGCGACCGGCTGGTGGATGACCTTGACGACCAGGATCCCGAGTACGCCCCAGGCGAGCGAGGAGCGCAGGCAGATGTACCCGCCGAGCTGAAACGGCCGGTCGGAGTAGTCCCAGTAGCGCATGTGGAAGAGGCGCTCCATGCCCCAGCCGGTCACAAGCTCGAGCGCCGTCGCGCTGACCATCGCAAATACGAACATGAGGGGATAGCTCCCCTGCACCGGCAGCGTGACGAAGAGGATGATGATCGCGCCGAAGGCGTAGATCGGCAGAAACGGCCCGTGCAGGAAGCCGCGGTTCACCCAGCGCTTTTCATGGGCCGAGACCCAGCAGCACTCCCAGATCCAGCCGAGAAAGCCGTAGAGGAAGAAGAGTACGACCCACTGGCCGGTCGAATAGACGCCCATCTGTTATTTTCCCTCCGGAATAAACATTCTGTAATCGTGTTTTTCGTCCGCCTCCGCCCGGCGGAGCTTGTCGGCGTTCATCACATCGAGCAGCTCGCCGATGATCTGGTTCGAGACGAGGAAGCCCTGCGGCGTGAGCCGCCAGTGCCCGCTCTCGGGCTCGAGGGCGTAGCCGGCGGCGGCGCAGCGCCTTAAAAAGGGCTCGAGGACGGCGAAGGGCCGGAAGAAGCGGCGCTCATAAACGCGCTTCGAGATGCCCTCGGCGGTCCTGAGGCCGAGCATCAGATACTCGCTGTCGCGGTCGGCAGGCGGGATCTCGTCGCGCTCCGAGGGGAGGAGCGCCGGCGTGCCGGCGGTGGCGATATAGCCCTGCAGATCCCGCGGCCAGGCGAAGCGCACGCCGCCGCTGTCGGAGTGCGCACCGGGGCCGAAGCCGAGATATTCCTCAAGCCGCCAGTATTTCAGGTTGTGCCGGCTTTCGCGCCCGGGCTTTGCGAAATTCGAGATCTCATATTGCCCGTAGCCGGCGTCCCCGAGCGTTTTCACGGCGGCAAGATACATGTCGGCCTGCGCGTCGTCGCCCGGAAGGTCGAGCAGCGCGCGCCGTTCGTACAGGGGCGTGCCGGGCTCCAGCTTGAGCCCGTAGCAGGAAAGATGCTCCGGCTGCAGCGCGAGCGCTGCGGCAAGGTCCTGTGCCCACTGCTCCCGGCTCTGACCGGGCAGGCCGTAGATGAGGTCGAGCGAGAGGTTTGAAAAGCCCGCCCGCCGCGCCGCGGCGACGGCCTCCTCTGTCTCCGCGGGACTGTGGATGCGCCCGATCGCCTTTAAGAGTGCCGCGTCCGAGGACTGCATGCCGAGCGAGATGCGGTTGAAGCCGGCGCGTTTCAGGCGCTTCAGGTCCTTCACGTCGCGGGCGCTGTCGGGGTTCGCCTCAAACGTGATCTCGGCGTCCTTTGTGACGGCATAGTGCCGCCGGATCACGCCGAGGAGCTCTGACAGCCGCCCGGCGCCGAAATAGCTCGGCGTGCCGCCGCCGAAGTAGACGGTATCGACCGCGTAGCCCTTGCACCAGGGCGCGTATTCCTTCAGCTGCCGCGTGAGCGCCGCGGCATAGGCGTCCATTTCACCCTCGGCGCACTTGAGCGAATAGAAATCGCAGTAGGCGCACTTCGCCCTGCAGAACGGGATATGGATATAAAGCCCCAGAGGGCGCGGGGATGCCGCGCCCTCTGCTGTCGAACGTGAAAAGAGGCTCATGCGTTTTCGCCGCCCTCGGCGTCCGCCGCGGCGGAGAGCGCCGTGACCATGCGCGCCATCTGGCCGCGCGTGGCGATGTCGGCCGGGCGGAGCGCGCCGCTCTGCGCCTCAAGCAGACCCTCGGAGAGGCACCAGGCGAAGGCGTCACGCGCGTACTCGCTCACCTTGTCCGCGTCGGGATACGCGCCAAGGTCCCCCGACGCGGTATCGAGGCCGAGCGAGGCGGCGTAACGTGTGAGGATCGCGGCAGCCTGCTCGCGCTTTAAGCCGGCCGTGGGCAGGAACCTGCCGTCCACGCCGTTCACGACGCCGTTTGCGGCCGCCCATTCAACGGCCGCTGCACACCAGTCGCCGGCCTTCACATCGGAAAAGCGCGCTTCCAGTCCCGAAAGGTCGACGGCGGGCTCCCCTGCCATGCGGTAGAGGATGCTCACGAGCTGCGCGCGCGTCGTCGCGCCGCCGGGCGCGAAGACGAAATCTGCTACGCCGTTCATGAAGCCCGCCTCATGGGCGCGGGAGATCGGCAGGTAGTCGTGGTGGTCGATCGGCACGTCGGTGAAGTAGCTGCCGTCGGCGGCGCGGGTGACCGTGAGCTCAGGGCTGTCGATGCGGCCGGAGGCGCGGGGGATCACGCGGGTGATGAGGCCCGCCTCGATCGCGCCGGAGGCGGGAACGCCGCTGCTCACCGGGTTCGAGCCGTCGGTCGTGTAGTAGACAGAAGCGCCGGGCGTCGCGGTCGTAAAGGTCAGGGTGCCGCCCTCGGCGGAGGTCAGCACCGGCTGCGCGCAGACGTTGCCGGCGATCTCCTCAGAGGCGACCGGCGTGCGCGTTGCGAAGCGGTCAAAGCCCGCCGCACTGACCGTCGCGGTCTCTTTCAGGGTGATCGGCCCGGTGTACTTGGGGCTCCTGAGCGTCGGGGCCGAGCCGTCGAGCGTGTAGCGCACATCCATCCAGCTCTCAAGGCCGGTGACCGAGACGAGCGTATCGCCCGCGGCGTTGTAGCTCACCGAGAGCTTCGGCGCGCTGTAGCCCGGGCGGTTGATGCCCTTGTTCGGAGCGGAGTTGTAAAAGACGCCGTTTTCAAGGTACACGCCGCGGCGGCGGAAGAGCTCGGAGACGGTCACGAACTCGTAGCCCTGCTGCTGGAGCGTGTCGATCGCGCGGAGGCCGCCGCGCACGCTCGTGAGATACAGGTCGTGGAGCAGGATCACGTCGCCGTCCTTTGCGCGCTCGACGATGCGGTTATAGACCGTATCCTCGTTCCGGTCGCGCCAGTCCATCGGGTCGAGGCGCCAGGTGATGACCGGATGGCCGACGTTTGCGCGGATCGTCGCGTTGTTCGCGCCGCCGGGCGTGCGCACGAGATCCATGTACGCCCCGCCGACGACGTCAAAGAGCGCTTCCTCGACCGCCGCGACCTCGGACTTGATCTTTGCCGCGCCCAGCCGCCCGAAAGACGCGTGGGACCAGGTGTGGTTGGCGAGCTGGTGGCCCTCAGCGAGCATGCGCTCCATCTCGGCGCGGTGCTTGACCGTGCCGTTGCCGCCGTTCACGCCGCACATGAAGAACGTCGCCTTCGCGCCGCGCGCCTTGAGCCCGTCGAGCAGCTCGTTGGTATACTGAGAGGGGCCGTCGTCAAAGGTGATCGCAAGGAGCTTCGCCCCCGTGTCCTCCTCGGCCCGCGCCTCGGGCACGACCGCACCGCCAAGCGGCAAAAGCAGCGCCAGCGCCAGAACGGCGCCCAGCAGCCCGTTTGTGATCTTTCTCATCCTGTTCATATGCTTTTCTCTGCCTTCCCGGGCATGCGCCCGTTTTTTCATCCCTGATGATACCATGTTCCGCAGGCGAAAACAAGAGCGAGGCGCAAAACAGGGGGCGGCCGAACGGCCGCCCCCTGCTGGTATCTGCTGATCCTTACTTCCAGGTCTCCTGCGTTTTATCGGCACTCATCGTGAAGCCATGCGTGTAGGTCGCCTCGGCGATATCATACCAGGCCCAGTATCCGCTATTCACATCGGTGAACGTCCGGAACGCGCCGGCGTCGATCGCGTTCGCGTCGGCGAGGCGGCAAAGCATGCGGTTAAAGATCGCCGCCGCCTGCGCGCGCGTGATATTGCGGGTCGGGCCGAAGGTGCCGTCCTCAAAGCCGGTCACCCAGCCGTAGTACGCGGCCGTGCGGATATAAGCCTCCGCCCAGTAACCTGCCGGCACGTCGCTGAAGGTCCGGCCGGCGACGGTCGCGTCAGTAAAGCGGACGGCCATCGCGACGAACTGCGCACGTGTGATCGGGGCGTTCGGGGCGAAGTTCGTGCCGTCTCCGACGCCGCGGATCACGCCGAGCGTCGAGAGCTCGTCGACCGCGTCCTTGTACCAGGCATTCTCGGGAACATCTTCATAGTGCGGGTCGACGACCTTCGCCGGATGGTCCTTCAGAAGCCGGTTGAAAATCACCGCGACCTCGGCTCTTGAGATGTTGCGGCCGGGGCGGAAGCTGCCGTCGGTGTAGCCCTGCATAAAGGCGTTGTGCTTCGCGGTCTCCAAAACGGCTGAAACACCGGTCTCATCAGGGTCGAAGACTGCGGAGGCGACGACGGGCGAAATGCTGAGCGTTCGGCTGCTCGGCACGACAAAGGTGTAGACGCCGCTTTCCAGCTCGGTGACAGGCACGGTCTTGCCCGCGGCATCGGTCACGCGGATCGTGCGGATGCGCTCGGCGGGGTCAGTATCCTTCGTGCGGACGGTGACCGTCTTGCCGGGCGTCACACTTACGGAGCCGCTGTGCTCCTTGCCGTCGGGCGTGGTGATCGTTGTCACGGTATGCGCGCCGTCCCGGATCTCAATCAGCGGCGCCGGCGTGCTGCCGCCGGAAGGACCGTCGGAGGAGCCATCGGCGAAGCTGATCCTGCCGCCGCCCATTGCGGCAGGCACGACGATGTACTTTGCGCCGATGCGCGGCACGGCGCCGCCTGTGTAGCTGATCTCCATGCGGGCATAGCTCCAGAGCTCGGAGTCGGCATTCAGGGCGCTGCGCAGTCTGTCGCGGTCCACCTGTCCGGAGCAGGTCATCGTCATGCGGCCATGCAGCGCGGAGACGAATTCTGTTGCGGAGCCGGTGAAGCCTTTGAAGGCCTCAAGTGCCTCGTCGCTCAGGCGATACTCGGCCCAGGCGCCGCTCTCAGCGTCGACGCCGGCATCGTTGAGCGTAAAGACGGGCACGCCGTTGAACGTCGCGCCTGTGAGTCTGATGTCGTCGCCGTCGACGCTCGTAAGCGTGCGGATCAGCGCGTCATCGAGATAGCAGGTAAAGCGCAGGCCGGCGAGGCGCTCGGTCTCGGTATGGCCCTCGTAGCACAGGATCGCAAGGTCCGACGTGATCGCGAGCTCGCCGCTGTAGCTGATCGTCTGCTTCGCAGCGTTGTAATCGACCGTGAAATCCTCGATGCCGCCCTGGTCGAGCGGGAGCTGTGCCGCGGCATAAGCAAAGCGCGCGGCGCCGTTCTGCTGCACGGTCGCGACGGCGTTTTCCCCGCTCTTTTCGGCGCGGATGAAGCGCAGAGCGCTCTCAGATCCGTCCTGCGCCTTTACGAGCAGCATGACCGGACCTGCGGCGGCGTCATATTCCTCCGGCAGGGGCGCACTGAGCTCCACGCTCCGCCCCGCGGCCGCGGCCGACGCAGTGCCGGATGTGCCGAGCGCCAGGTTTGCGTCCTTTGCGACCGTTTCGAAGCTGTCGCCCGCGCCCGGCGCGGCCATGACCGACGCGGACAGCAGACTGCAGGCCATCGCTGCCGTAAGCAGCAGTGAAAGCGCTCTGCGGGTCATCTTTTTCATCTTCAACCCTCTCCTTTTTGATAACAGATTGGAATATTTTTTACAGATATTTCTGCAGGTAATACGTTTTCTGTGCCTCTTTTTCGCGCACGTAGTAGGTCCAGAGCATATCCATGCGATCATCATCCGCGCCGATGGCTGTCAGGTCCGCGCGGCCGCGGTCCAGGATCTTATGCACCTCGGCGTCGACCGTGACCTCGTAGGCATAGCATTTTCGAAGCCCGGCCATGCCGATCTGCTGCTTGCGGATGCTCGTCCGCTTCTCCTCCGGCAGTGCGCCCCACTCGTCTAAGGCCGCCTTCTTCATCCGCCCAAGCTCCGCCATCACATCGACCTGGAGCGCGTAGAGCTCCGCGACGCAGCGGTGATAGATCCCATCGGCAAGCGCGTCCGTATCGACTGCGGGCTGCACGGAGCTATCCGGCGCGCTTTGCTCCGCGGGCGCGTGATCTTCGGCTGTTTCGGCCGGGTCGGCCGATGCGGCCGCGCCGCCCGATGCTGCGGGTGTCTTCTCAGCCGGCGCGCTTTGCTCCGCGGACGCCGGGGCTTCGGGCGTTACGGGCAGGTCGGCCGATCCGGCTGCGCCGCCCGATGCCGCGGGTGTCTTTTCTTTCGGCGGCGCCTGCGCGGCGTCCGCCTCGCTTGCGATCGCATCTTCGGCCGGTGCGCTCAAGCCGAGTTCGGCCTTGATCGCCTCGGGGTCTGCGTATCCTTCGAGCAGGGCTTCGGTCTGCTCCATGCTCGGCGCCGAGAAGCCCGCCTCCGGGAGCGTCGCTTCCAGCGTGCCGAGCGCCTCCTCGAGCTCTGCGGCTACTGCGGCAGAGTCCTTCGTCACCGCGTCTGTGAGCGCCTTGATGTTCTGCCTTCGCCACAGGGCAAAGCCCACAGCCAGCAGCAGCGCAAGTACGATGCCGAGTGCGGCAAAGATCCGTTTTCTACTCATGGCTCAGTCCTCCAGGATCGCCTCGGTGGAAGCAAGCGCGGATAAAAACCGGTCCACGTCCGCCGCCGCCTGCTCCCTCGTCACCTCGTAAGCATCTGTGAGCGCCGCAGCAAGACTCTCACGGGTCTGCGGTGATGCAAGCCGCTCCCACAAAAAGGCGCCGGTCTCATTCACCTGGATCATACCATTTAAGCGTGCTGCTGCCGCGCCGACCGGCAGGATCAGCGTGAGCCCGGCCGCCTCACGGAGCAAATACTCCTCGTTTCGCCGCATCTCATCTCCCCTTCCGTCATATTTCCCAAAGCGCGCGCGCCCTCGCCTCCAGCGCCGCGGCGGCAGCAGTGCCGAGCGAGCGCTCCGCGTAAGCAAAGCCGCGGGCAAGATCAGCCGGGCGCTCCTTCGGGCGGTGGCAGTCGGAGGCGATCAGCCAGGCGCCGGGCCGTTTTAAAAGCCTGATCAGTGCGCCGCGGGCAAAGGTGTGCGTGAGCGGCGCGGCGCTCAGCTGCACCGCAAGGCCGAGCGAGAGCACCTCTTCGAAGATCTCTTTGCTCTGCAGCTTTTGATAGCGCTCCAGATGCGCAAGGAGCAAAGACCCGCCCAGACCCTGCGCCAGCTCATAAAGGCTGGCGCGCACGCCTGTGCCCCAGCGCTCAAAGGGCAGCTCGAGCAGGAGCGGCCCGCTGCCGCCGAGGCGCAGCGCGTCGAGCCGCGTTTCCTCGGTGAGCTCCGGCGCCCAGGCGACCTCGGCGCCAAGCAGGAGCTCCGGCAGCGCGTCGCGCTCAACGGGCTGCAGCGCATCGATGCGGCGGCGCAGCACGTCATATGCTTTGGCACGGCGCGAGAGAAAATGCGCTGCGGACTCGTGCCGGGGGTAGAAATGCGGCGTCAGCGCAACGCGCCTGACGCCCTGCTCCGCCTGCTGCCTCAACAGCGCGATGCTCTCGTCCGGATCCCGCGCACCGTCGTCGATGCCCGGCAGGATGTGCGTGTGCAGGTCGGTATAGTCTTTCATGGCTCAGCGTGGGCTTCCGCGTCGGCTGCCGCCGGGGGCGCGCCGTAGCCATAGCCGTAGCCGTAGCCGCCATAGCCGTACCTGCCGTAGCGCTTATAGCGGCCGTAGCGTTTGTAGCGGCCGTAGCCGTAGTGCGTAGCTTCCATCGCTACGCCGTTTAAAACGAAGCCCAGGATCTTCGCCTGCGCGTGCTCGAGCTGCTCGACCGCGTGGCCGACCGCGTCGCGCTCGCTCTTTTCTGCGCGCACGACGAGCAGCACCCCGCTCGTCTGCGGCACGAGCACGCAGGCGTCGGTCACAAGGTTCACCGGCGAGGTGTCGAGGATGATGAGCTCGTAGCGGGTCTTCAAAGCCTCCATGAGCCGGGTCATGCGCTCGGAGCCAAGGAGCTCCGAGGGGTTCGGCGGGACCGCGCCGGCTGTCAGGACCTGCAGATTCGGCGCGTAAGTGTCGAGCAGCGCCTCACTGAGAAGCTCAGGGCGCATGAGTACGTTCGTAAGCCCGACCTTCGCCCTGACCTGCAGCAGGCGCGCAAGCTTGGGGCGGCGGAGGTCGCAGTCGATCAGCAGCACCCTTCTGCCCATCTGTGCATAGGAGACCGCGAGGTTCACCGAGGTGATGCTTTTGCCCTCGGAGCTCAAAGCCGAGGTAACGATCAGGACCTTGCAGGGCTCATCGCCGGTCAGCGAGAAGCTCACATTCGTTCTGAGGGCCTTATAGGCCTCGCGGATGTAAAAATCGCTCTTTGCATTCAGAAGAAAACGGCGCTCGTTTTCAATGAGGCCCGTGTCTTTTTCTTCGCGCCTGCCGGTCCTCAGCCGGGGCAGCGGCAGCTTCAGCTTCACAGGACACCTCCCTTGTCGGCACTGTGGTAGGGATCTGTTTGGGCTCGGCCCTTTCCCTTTCCGCTCGTGATCTGCTCAAATGAGGGGATCTGGCCGATGACCGGGTAGTCGAAATGCTCCAACAGGTCCTGTTCGTCGTGCACGCGCACGTCGAGCAAAAAGCCGAGCGTCAGCACGCCGAGCACCGCAATGAGCGCGACGAGCCCTCCGAGTGCCACATTGCGGCGGTAAGAGGGTGAGAAGCGGATCTCCGGCACTTTGGCGTAGTCGATGATCTTCGTTGAGCTGCCCTCAACGAACTCCTCGATCTCGCCCGGGGCGACCGTCGCGATCGCGTTGGCGATCCGCGCCGCCATCTGTGGATCCGGGTGCGTGATGTAGACATCGAAGAGCTCGGTCTCCCCCACCTGCGCGGCTGTCATCATGCGCCGCAGCTGCTCGGCCGAGCAGTCAAGATTTGCCTCGCGAACGACCTTTTCAAGCACGGTGTCGGACTTGATGATGTTGACATAGGTCGCAACGAGCTGCTGGGCGGTCGCGAGGTTGCCGGCGCTGATATAGTCGATCTGCTGGTTGCTCTTGATGTTGTTCACGTAGACGGTCACGTTCGCACGGTAGAGCGGCGTCACCATCATATACGTCCAGCCGCCGGCGACCGCCGCGCCGATCACAAGCGCGCAGATCAGCATTTTCCAATGCGCAAGATAGGCCTGCAGCAGTTTGAATAGATCGATCTGCTCAGCCATCGGGGTATCAGGCATCGTCTCTCTCATGGGGTACTCCTAACTTGAAAATTACGTCGCGCGCGCAGTAGGCAGCGGCCGCGTCCATGCGGCAGGTGATGATATACTGCGGCACCTCGCGAAGAAGCCGATCCGCAAGCGGCAAGAAGAGCTCCAGCTCCCTCCGCGGCAGCGCGTAGACCGTCTGGCTCATAAAGAGCGGAAAGGCCTCGGCCGGCGTGAGCTGCTCGATGCGGTTTTCGGTGCCGCGCTCTATAAAACAGATCGCCGCAAGCGGCGCGCTGCGATTTTCTCCGCGGCCGCTGCTCCCGCACCAGGGCGAGCCGAAGCAGCGCCAAACGCCGCTTTGCCGCCGGAGCACAGGCTTGTCATCGTTGATCAGTTCAGCGCCGAAAAAGCCCTGCCAGAGCCGCGCATGCGTCGTCTTCCCTGTGCCGGAAGGCGCAGAGAAACACAGCGCCCGGCCCCTGTAATCGACCGCGCAGGCGTGGAGCATCAGCGCGTCGAAATGCGGGAGCGCGCGGGCGAAGCATTCGCCGGAGCCGAGGTACTCGGCCTCATCGGCAGAGCCGATGTAGGGGTCGGTCGCGAGCACCTCCTCTCCCGTTACGTCGATCGTGAGCTGCGCGGGCATATCAAAAGAGGCGGGGGCCCTGTAAGCCTCCGCCTGAGCTGCTGTGCGCCCGGAGCAGCACAGATCCACCTGTATGCCCGCGACCTGAATGCGCATACGCTTTCTGCCCGGGCGGTATGTTTTTTCTGTTATCATATCAATGAGTGCGATTTGCATTTGAAGCAAAGCACTGCTTCACGGCAGCTTGTAGCCGTCTTCTTTCCAGACGGATTCGCCGCTGCCCCAGGTGCCGCGAGTCACCACATCGCTGGCTGTCTTCTCGAACGTTTGGCTGAACCACTTGCTGCGAAAAGGCCCGACAAAGGAGGTGCCAAGCACCGATGCCTGCGGGGTCAGGTATAATACCCGGGCGCCGGGAGCGGCATAGGGTTTTTTGTGCACGGCGCAAACCTCCTTTAACACGCAATGCTGCAATTTCTGCAAGCACAGCAATAATCGCGATCTATCGAATAAAACATAAATCGTCTTTCATGACTTTTATATTTTAATCGATAGAACGCATTCTGTCAACCATCAATTCCATGTAATTTTGTCGTATAAAGCTATGATCTTTTCCGATCCGGTCAGGCGGTTTGCACGCAGCGGCCTTTATTCCCCGGATCCCCCGGCTGCGCGCCAGGGGATCGTGCCGAGGCCGCAGATGTGCGGGTCGTCGAGCTTGTACTCGCGCAGTGCGACCGCATGGGCACTGTTGCCCTCGACCGTGTAGACGACATCGCTGCCGCGGGTCAATACCGCGCCGACGTGGTCAGGGTCGCCGTCGCCCTCCCAGTCGAAGAACAGGATATCCCCCGGAGATGCGTAACGCGCGGTCTCAAAGCCCGTGTAGAAGTGTCCGAAGGCGCCGTCCTCCCGGCTCAAGAGCTCGATGCCGTTTTTGATGCTCGCGAACCTGAGCGGCGTGCCCTCGATCCCGCCGCGCGCGCGATAGAGCGCCCAGGAAAGATAGCAGGCGCACCAGGGCGTCGAATCCGGCCAGGTGCCGTCGTACCAGGAGGCAAAGCTCTGATCCGTCGGCTGATGGGCGGCGTCCAAAATCATGCCGGTCGAGCCGTACTGGCTCCAGAGCGCCTCTAAAAACTGCAGCCGTGCCTCAGCGCCGACCGCATTTCTGGTCTCCTCGAGAAGCGCCGCCGCCTGCTTTTCGGCCACAACGCTGCCGGTCGTGCTGAACGGCACCGCCGCCCGCACGACCGCCGCCGAGGAATTCAGCTGCCGGGCCCGCGCGGAGGCGAGGGTGAGAGAGGACGGC
>CAMNAE010000023.1 GCA_946530565.1 uncultured Oscillibacter sp. | reverse complement strand
CCAGAAGCCGCAAATGCTCATCGGTGTCCGCCGTCTCCCCGCTCCGATAGAGCTCCGAGAGCGCGATCAGGCTCGCGCCGATGTCGTTGTGCACGCGGATCTTGAGCTCGAGCGTCTCCTGCTCGCGCACGCGGTCGCTCAGCCGGTCCACCATCGCGCGCAGCTCGGCCACGGTCTTCTGCAGGGCCGCGTTCTCGCGTGCGAGCGCCTCGTTCGTGTTCCAGACCTCCGTCACATCCTGCGCGCCGGTCTGCGTAAAGCCCGCAAGACGCGCGTTTCGGAGCGGGTCGAAGCGGAAGCGCCACACGCGCCCGTCGGGAAAGCGGTAGAGATCGTCATCCAGGCGCGTGACGCCGCGCGCCTCCGGTTTTGAAAGCGCCGCTTTGAGCTCCCCGAGCGTCTGCGGCAGCGCCCCAAGCAGGACGGAGGAGAGCCGCCCGAGGCTCCGGTTCACGAGCACCGTCCGCCCCGCGGCGTCGGTGAAGAGGACGCCGGACGGCAGGTCGTCGAGCGCCTCCTTGATCGACCAGGGCGAGAGCCGGTCCCGGCTCTCGCGCCGCTCCCGCGCAAGCGCCCGAAGCGCGTGCGCGATCAAAAGTGCGCAGAGCGCGGCGAGCAGCAGCCAGGGCACGGCGATGTTGAGCGCCGCCCCGTCGGCGCGGGCCGTTAAAAGCGCGAGGAGAAGCAGTGCGCCGCCAAAAACCGCGCCGTCGCGCACGCGGCGCAGCGTTTCAGCGTGCGAAACGTGCTCATAGAGGCACAGCGCAAGAAGGGCGAACGCCGCGAAAAACAGCAGGACCGTGAGCGCGCGCATGCCCGAGGCGCTCAAATCACCAAAGGCCGTCATGCTTTCACGCCCCCTTCTTCCAAAAGGGGCAGGCGGCAGATCCCGCCGCCGTCCTCGTCCGGCTCGAAGTCCATGCATGGGTATTTGGCACAAAGCCGCGCCGCGTCCGCGCCCGCGTCCGACTCGACCGAGCAGGTAAGACCCCCGGGAAGCTCCGTCACGCGCACGTTCACAAAACGCGCACCCTCAGGCAGCGCCTCGATCACGTCTTCAAAAAAGTCATAGGCCCGGGCGAGCAGCGCGCCGGAGGGCTGCTCGCGCCCGGTGTGCACGAAACAGACGCCGCGGATACCGAGCAGCGAGAGCGAGGCAAGCGACTCCTGCAGCGCGCTTTTTAAAACGTTCTCGGGCAGGGTCCCGGAGCGCTCGAGCGAGAGCACGAAGTCCCGCCGGCGCTTGATATAGCTGCCGAGCACGATGATCCGCGCGAGCAGGCGCCGCTTCTCAGGCGCTAAATCCGTGCGGCGGTACGCGGCGGCGAGCTCCCGGACACGGTCGAGCTGCGTCTGCGTGCTCTCCTGCATGAGGTCATAGAGCCGGTTCTGCTCCCGGATCGCCGTCTCCTCGCGGCCCTGGGCGTACTCCAGGCGCAAGATCTCGTTTCGCTCCGAGAGCTCCTCGCGCACCTCTTTGAGGCGCGTGTTCTGCTCAAGAAGCTCCGATAAGTCCTCAGTCCAGTAGACGCGCCCGCCGCGGATCGGCATGCTGGATAAACGCTGTCCGCCGCGCAGCAGCAGCGGACTCTGTTCGCTTTTTCGGAGCGTCCCGGCGTCCGGCAGCGCCGCGCCCTCGGCCGCGTAGCGGAGGTGACCTTCGCGGTCGGTGATGAGGGCCGACGAGTCGACCGAGGCGGCAAAGAGCTCCGCGTAGCGGGTGTTCGATAAGATCAGCCCGCTTTGGATGCAGCACTCGAAAAAGGCCGTAAAGAGCAGGCAGGCCGTGACCGTGAGGTCGTCGAGCCAGGGCTCCACCGGCGGAAGCGAGCGGGCGTAGAGCAGGATATAGACAAGCATCAGAGCGAAGGGTACGAGCGGCAGATACAAAAAGCCCCCCGCGCGCGGCAGGCGGCAGCGCGAGAGCAGGACCGCAAAGGCAGCGGCGCCGCAGAGGAGCGCCCACAAGACCGCCAGATAATAGACCGGCCCGTAACGGTACTGCGCCTCGCACGGGCCCAGGAACACGAAGGCGCCGTGGTGCAGGTCGTTCGTGAGCACGAGCATCATGAGCGCAAGCGTCGGCAGCGCCGGGATCAGCGCGCGCCGCGGGAGGCTCCAGTCCTCGGGCCGACCGGCCGAGAGCGCGACGAAGAGGATCAAAAGCGGGATCCCGAGGAGGAAGAGATAATAGCCGTACCACAAAAGCCGCTGCGCGTCCGCCTGGCGCACGAGGTGCCACCTGAGTTCGCGGAAGGTGAGAAAGAGCAGCATCAGCGCGGCGGCGAGCGTCATAAAGCGCCGCACCTGGGACTGCACGACGCGCCGCTGCACCGAGATGCCCCAGAGCGAAATGAATCCGGCATACAAAAAGAAGCGCAGAAACTGCGCGAGCTTTTCAAGCACCGCGTTCGGCGTCGTATAGGCAAAGCGGCGGCAGGCGACCGCGAGCGCCACGACGAGCAGCGCCCCGAACGCCGATCGAATGTTCGCCCGCTCCCGCAGCATCTCTGCCGCCTCCCCTCTTTCCTGTTCTGTTTTCAATATAGCATCCGGAGACTTGATTTGCAATGCAGAAAAAAAGAGCCGGCAGCGGCGGCTGCCGACTCTTTTTAAGTGCGGTGATGAAAGGGGATGCCGGGGCTCTATCCCCCTGCCCTTGCACCTCAGAACCCGAGGTTCCGGATCAACACGCAACCTCTGTCATCCTGAGGAGCGCAAGCGACGAAGGATCTGTCGTTTACCGCACGATGCGAGGACTCGTACTTCGTTCTTCTGCCGACAGATCCTTCGCTGCGCTCAGGATGACAGGGCCGACTGAGGAAGTTCTGACGCCGCGCCGTTACGTTCCCGCAGGGGCGGCCCCATGTGGCCGCCCGCGTGCGGGGATGTCGGTCGGGACCGGGCGACCACGCAGGGTCGCCCCTACGGCTCCTGAACAACTGCTGTTATTTGCAGCAACGCCCACCGGAGCGAGAAATTCCTCATTCCTAATTCCTAATTTCTAATTGATTCAGAACCCGTAGTTCGCGCACATCAGGGCGAATTCTGCGCTCGCGGCGAAGGTCGCGTAGACGTTCTGGCGGGCCTGGTCTCTGGCCTCGGCTTCCGTGCGCTCGCCGGAGGCGTGCGCCCAGTCGATCTCAGCCTGCGTGATCGCGGCGAGGGCGCCCAGCCAGTTCTCAAGGCCTGCGGCGTCGGGCGCGCGGTCGAGCATCATGCGGTAGAGCATGTCGATAAACGCGCTGTCCGAAAGGCCCCTGCCCTTCGCCTCATCCGAGAACACGAAGCCGAAGGCCACGCGCTCGGGCGTAAGGTCCTGCACGAGCAGGTGCTCGCACCACTCGTTGAGTCCATCCTCATCGGCCTCGCGTGAAAGGGCGAAGGAGTAGCAGCGCTGGACGAAGCGGGTGATGTTGCTGTTCCGGTCGCGCGCGTCCAGTGCGATCGACCCGGCGGTCAGGCCGTAATCCGCGCAGATCGCCGCGAACTCGGGCGAGGAGACGAACTCGGAGACGAGCTTCGTCGTCGAATACCCGTCGTCGAGCAGCGCGGTCCAGTTCGCAAGCCCCGTGGCATCGGGCGCGCGGGAGAGCATCGCCTGATAGCACAGGCTCACGGTCTCGGCGTTCGTAAGGCCCCGGGCCTTGTACTCATCGGACCTGAAGAACTCCTTGATGATCTCGCCGGCGGAGGCGCCCGCGTTCAGCTCGTTGGTCCAGTGGGCAATGCCCTCGATGTCTTTTTCGCTGCGCCCGAGGATGATCTCATAGGCGCGCTCGACGTAGTCCTCCGTCGGGTCGGCGTTTGCCCAGTGCGCGTAAACGGTCGTATCGGTGGTAAACGCGGTGTCGGCCGTCACCTCCGTGCCGCCGGAGCGTGCGGTGAACCAGCCGAGGAAGGTGTCGTCCTCTTTGAGCGGCTGCGGGAGCTTTGCGACCTTCCCGTCCGCGCCCGCGATCAGGAGCGTACCCGAGAGCACGCCGCCCGCGGGGTCGAGCGTGACCGTCGTGATGGCGGCCGGGGTCTTGTCGAGCGCGACGCCGGAATAGCTGACCATGCCGTCGGTGAGCTCGGCGGTGAAGCCCTCGATGCTGTGACCGAGCGCAGGTGTGAAGACGGCCGTGCGCGCGAAGTACTGCGAGGCGATCACGTCCGTTCCGTAGCCGCCGCCGGTGTAGCCGGTGTTGCGGACGCGGTCGGGGAAGGTCACCGTGCCGGGGATCACGCGGCCGCTCGCATCGGTGAAGCGGATGCCGAAGAACGAGGCGTCGAAGCTGTAGTCGGAATAGTCGGCGCTGTTCGTATCGGCATAGAAGGCGTCGCCGCTCTTATCGGAGATCTGCGGCAGCCTCACGAGGGATTCAAGCTGCATGTACTGGTCGAAGGCGACCGTGATGCTGCTGCCGCTCGCAGCGATCTTCGCCTTCGGCGCGGTCGTCGAGAGCAGGCCGATGTTCACCGCCGTGTGGATCGGCAGCACGTGCATCGGCTTGGACCAGGCGGTCTGATAGCCGTCACAGTCGTAGCGGACCTTCCACCAGCCCTCGGGGACCATCCACGAGTAGCGGCCGCCGTCTGTGCCGTTATTCGCGGTCGTGACCGGGTTCTGCTGCTTCCCGTCGGTGAAGTTCCACACGGAGTAGTCGCCGTTCTCGCTCTCGCTGAAATAGAGCGTTGCGGTCACGCCGTCCAGGCGGTTTTCGGGCGTCGCCTCGAAGACGTAGCCGGAGGGATCCCAGACCACCTTGAAGTAGGCCTTCTCGTGCCAGACGTAGTGGAAGTTGCCGTACTCGTCCTCCACGAGCACCCAGTACTTGCGCTCCTCCTCGAGCGCGTACTCGCTCCAGTTGCCCTTGCCGTAGATGCTGTCCATCTTGTTGCGCAGCCACTGCTCAGCCTCTTTTTTGCTCTCCTTGTTGCGCTCGAAGCGGAGCTGGCGCTGGATGTCGAGCAGGGTCGAGTTGTAGACCTGCTGGTTGTACTCCTTGGCGCCGTCGGAGAAGTAGTTGTAGCCGAGGCCGCCGAGGAAGGTCGCGACCTTCGTCCACACCGTGACCTCCGCGAAGGACGCGGCGGAGTTGATCGTGTTCATCGTGGTGTCCTGGACGTAGATGTCCTGGCGGAGCTTCTCATAGTCGCGGATCTGCCACTCGATGCCCTTGCGGAAGCGCTCGTCCTTCACGTGGGAGAGGAGCTCGCGAAGGCCCGTGCCGTCCTGGCCGCTCGGCCCCTTGTAGATCTGATAGGCCGTATTCGCGACGCCCAGGATGTTCATCGCGGTACCCGCGCGGTCGGAGATGAGGGAGCACTCCTTGCCGAACTTCTTGCCGGCTTCCGCGGAGCCCATGAAGTTCGTCATCTCTTTTTCCATGCGGTTCACATAGAAGGTGTTCGCGAGGTCGGTATAGGTGTAGATGTCGTTCGTGACGTCGTAGACCTTCTTGCCGCGGTCGGCGCGCTCGGTGAAGTCGTTCCGCAGCTCCATGAGCTCCGCGCCCTCGTCCGCGCTCAGCGCCGCGCCGCCGGAGAGCGCCGCGGCCACCTGCTCGGGCAGGTACACCCTGCGGTGCGAGACCGTGTGCCAGCGCCCGTCGGGGAGCTGCTCGTTGAGCGTCGCCATGCGGATGATCGTCGTGCCCTGGAGCGTGTCCATCTGGCTCCATGCGACTTCCCAGCCCTCGCTCGCGGGCTCATTCGGATCCTGAGAGCCCTCCGCCTGCTCCTTCTCCATGAGCAGCCAGATGTCGTTCGGGTCGGCGATCGTCTCCCCCTCCGACATGCTCAGCGTGAAGGAGGGCACGTCCGCGGAGGACGCGGTGAAGGTGATCGCGCTGTCGCTCTGGGAGGCGACATTCAGCGTGAGGTTTTTCAGCTCTGCCGGGAGGCCCTCCGCGGCGCCCTCGGCCATCGCGGTCTTGATCTCGTCGCTCGTCGCGGCGTTGATCTGCGAGATCCGGGCGAGATCGTCGGGCACGGACCCGAGGCCGTTCGCCTCATAGAGCGCCTTGAGCTCCGCCTGGCGGCGCTGCTCCTCGGTCGGGTCGCCGTCGTAGATGACGCCCTCCTTATAGTGGTACTGGAAATCGAGTGCGACCGCATAGCCGAGATAGGCGTCCTCGATCTTCCAGAAGCTCGTGCGGGTCACCGGGTCGCTCAGCGTGCAGACGGCATCGAAGCGCTTATGCGTTCCGAGCCTGGCCCGGGTCATTGCGTCCAACTTGTCCCACTGCTGCGAGACGTCGAGCGTGATGCCATCGATCTCCTCGAGCGATGCGTTGTTCACCTTGAAGTAGATGTTGGACTTCTTTTCCGGCCAGATCCAGATCTCGCGGCCGGAAAGGTCGGCGAGTGTCTTGAGGTAAATGTCCTGATGGTCAGCCGAGGGGTCCCAGTGGTTCCAGTGCTGCCAGGTGATGTTGCTGATGTAGACGTCCTGGCTCTCGTTCGTGCCGCGGATCAGCGAGAAGGCCTTGGGCTGCGTGCTCATGACCTCGCCGTCATAGGTGCGCGTCGCCGAGATCACATGCACGCCGGGGTTCAGGTTGTCGGTGATGCGCACCCTGCGGGTCGTGAACGTGCGGTCCAGAACGAAGGTGTCGATCACGGTGCCGTTGTCGTAGATCGTGATCTCGTTCTCGTCCTCGTTCTCACTCACGAAGGAGCGCACATCGAGCGCGAGCGTCCAGGTGGCACGCCGCGGGTCATTCACGTTGATTCCGCCGTAGAGCCCCTGCGCGTCCAGCTGGTCGGCGATCGAAACGGTGTCCGGCACACCCACGTCGAAGAGGCAGACCTCATCGTTGAGCTCCATGGGTTTGTAGAGCATCGAATAGCTGTACCGGCCCTGCGCGTCGATCCGCGAGAGCGTGTAGGTGCGGATCGCGAGCGTCGCGTTCAGGCGGTTGTTCGCGTCGAGCGGGAGCTCCACCGTGAAGGTGTTGACCGGCGTCTCGGCGACCGGCCCGTCGCCCCACTGGCGGTCGTTCAGGTAGGTGCCGCCCTCCGGGATCGTCTCCCCGTTGAAGATGCAGGGGACAGAGCGGCTCATCATGAAGCCGTTGGGCACCAGGATCTGCGCGGAGTAGATGTTGTCGGCGTCCGGCGCGTCCGGGTAGCGCTTTTCGAGAACGCCGGTCACGATCACGCTGCCGGGGGTCGACGAGAGCGCGATCTGGGTGTGGAGCTTATAGGCGCCGAGCACCTTGCTGCCGACCGGCGTTTTGGTCTTCCAGGCAGGGTCGGTCAGGTAGACATAGCGGCTGTTGGGCAGCGTCTTCATCCACTTGGAGTGACAATACTCGTCGGTCATGCCGCCGCTCCAGGAGCTCAGGAAGCTCAGAAAGTCCTCAAGCTCCTCCGTGCGGCACTTGAAGGTCTTCACGAGCACGCCATTCACGGCGTTCTCGTAGGGCAGGCACAGCTCGCCCCGGCCGTAGACGAATTCGGTGCCCAGCGCGAGGAAGCCGACGTAGTCCTCGTCCTCCTCCTCGACGACGGTGCAGCGGAGCTCGCCGCCGTAGCGGTAGCCGTCGACGCGGAGCACGGCGTTGCCCTTTTCATCGAGCGTCACACCCGGGCCGGTGTTGATCGAGATGCGGCCGTTCCCGTACTCATACCAGCTCTGCCCGTAGGGGTAATAGAAAGTCGCGGAGATCCCCGCGCCCGCGGGCACGACGCCCGCGTGGAACTTCAGAAGCATCTCGCCGCCGGCGGTGATGACGTCGTATTCCTCGCCCTGCACAAGGCTCTTGCTCCTGCCGGAAACGTACACGCGGCCGAGGTTCAGGAGCGAGGCGTCGCCGCGGACAAACGCGGAATCCACGCCGGAGTTGCCCTCCTCGTCGACGTAGTGGCTGAGGTTTTCGTCGACCGCCTCGGGCGTGTTGACCACGAGCTCGACCCGGACCACATAGTCCTGATTGAAGGTCAGCGTGATCTCAACGCCTTCAACGTCGCCGTTATCCGTGACGGTACAGCTCGTTTTATCGAAGGAGAGCGCGTTGACCGTGAGCGTTGCCGGAATGCCGTCGTAGGCGCGGATCGAGAATTTTCCGTTATAGTCGCTGCGCCCCGTCGCGCGGTAGGTCTCGGTCTTCCCGCCGCGGGAGACCATCTGCTCGAGCGTGATGGTCTTATAACCGGCCCTTCGGCTGCCCGTGCTGTCAACGAGCGTGCCGCTGATCGTGCGGAAGGAGAGCGGGAGCATCGTAAAGGCAACTTCCTTGTCAGCATCGAGCGTCACGCTGATGCTGCCCTCGCTCGCGCCCAGGTAGTCGGGGTAGGCGGCGGTGTCGTAGCTCATCGAGACGCTCGCCGTGCTCCCCTTCGGGAGCTGCGTCATCGCCGTGCCGAGCGCGCCGTGGGCGGTGTGCGCCGTGCCGTCGGGCGCGGTGTAATCGACGCGCACGCTGCCCGCGATGTCCTGATCCGCGTTCGCCGTGAGCGAGCAGAGCCCGGGAAGGCCTTCGAGCGTGAAGCTGCTGCCGCGCTCGATCGAGATGCCGCCCGCGGCGATGTAGCCGGATGCGCCCGAGATCTCCCAGGTGTAGGAGCCCGTCGGGAGGTCGCCGAGGCTGACGCCGGAAAGATTATCCGCGCTGATGACGGCATAGCGCTCGGCCGCGCCCTTCAGGCGGAAGGTCGTTCCGACATAGTCCTCGGGGAAGCCGTCGACGACCGTCTCGCCGACGACCGCGTAGCCGGAGAGGTCATAGGTCACATGGCTGTCGAGCGCTCCCTCGGGGCCGATCAGCTCATAGCTGAGACTCGTGAGCGAAGCGGCGTCCGCCGGGACCGTCAGATACACTTCGAAGGTGGAAGCGTCTTTGGGCGCCGCGGGAACGGTGAAGCTCCGCTGCGTGAGGGTGCCGTCGACGTAGCTGAGCGTCGCGCGCTGCGCGAAGCCCGCCTCCCCCGTCGCCTCGAACGCGCCGCTGATCGTCGCGCCGGGCGTGGTCACGAAGCCGCTGTCCGTCAGAAACGACGCGACCGCCGGGGCATAGAGCGTGCGAACATAGCGCTCGATGACCGGGCCGCTGTAGCTGACGCACAGGGAGGGAAGCGACGTTTCTTTGATGCCGTCTTTTCTGAACATGAAGGCGATCTCGTATTCGCCGTAACCCTCGCTCAGCGCGATCGGGACGGAGGCGGTCACTTCCTGCCACTCGCTCCACACCCCGTTCACGCCGTAGCTCAGCTCGCCGCCCTCATAGCTTCCCGGGGCGACGGCTGCCGTCACGCTGCCTTCGGTCGTCTCCGCGGGCAGATCGACGGAGGGCAGCACCTCGGGCTCCGGCAGGGGCACTTCGATAAACACGGGATATTCCGGAGATGTCCAGTCCTCCACGCCGTCCGCGCGGGCGCGGAACACGAGCGAGTAGGTCCCCGTCTCGCTGCCGAGGGGCACCGTGACGGAAGACGCCATGGGCAGCCAGGCGCTGTAGCTCTCGCCGCCGTCGGTCGAGTACGCGATCTCGCCGGCAGCGTAGTCGCCCGGGGTCACCGAGACGGTGATCTCAGGCTCTGTGGAGAAGTTCGGCACGATCACGCGCGGGAAGGCGACGCCGGGCTCGGGCGCGCCGTAGGTCACGCCGCCGTTGATCGCCGAGAAGGGGCTCGAGATCGAGACATTGCCTCCGCCGGCGTAGTCGTTGAAGGAGAGCACATGGGTCTCCGGGTCCTCGTCGATGTGCTCCTCCCGGCCGAAGAAGTAGGCGGGCTCGCCGTTGATGTACAGATCGAGCCAAATGAGGTCGTGGGCCGGGACCATTTCGAACGCGAACTTGAGTGTGATGCGGCCGTACTCGTCGGGCTCGGAGATCGAGACGACCTGGGCCAGGGAGGTGTCATAATCCTCTTTTGCGCTGTCCCAGATCCAGAGCTTGTAGGCGTTGACGTCGTCGGGCAGGAAGAAGCCCGAGAGCCGCAGCGAGAAATGCGCGAGGTATTCCGTGCCCTCGTGGTAATAGCTCTCGTAGTCCATCACGTCGATCCCCGTGACGCGCGGCGTCCTGGCGCCGCCGCCGCGGATGTGGATGAAGGGGAAGGTGCCGACGTTCACCGTCGTCTGCGTCTCCTCATCCCAGACGTCGATGCTGACCGTGACGTCCTCCGGCGCGACGACGATGCCGATCGAGTAGGCGTAGAGCTCGCCCTCGCCATCGCCGTAGACCGTCTCGGTAAAGTGGTACCAGCCGAAGTCGCCGTCGGCGCTGATCGTGAAGTCGTCGACGTTGTGGCGCTTCCAGCTGTAGAGCGTCAGCAGATGGTCGGTCGGCTCGTCGGACGCGAGGAAGTACCAGGCGACCGGAAGCTCATAGTCGTTCACGTCGAGCGCGCAGGTGCGGAACATGATCTGCGCTTTGTGCATCTGCGAGTGGGGATCTATTCCGGGGATGGATGCGAGCTCCTCCATGCGCTGCTCGTAGATCGCGGTCTCCCAGCCGTTGAGCTGCGAGGCCCCCGCGTTCGTGATGTGCATCGAGTTCACGCCGCTGCGCTCATCCGCGTCCTGCAGGGCAACGGCGCCTTCGGGGATCACCGCTCCCGCCTGCGCCGCGCCCTCGCCGCCGGCGCCTTCTCCGAGCGTAACGCGCACCGCGCCGCTCTCTTCGAAAGACGGCTCCTCCGCCGCAAAGGCCGCGGCCGGGAGCAGAGTCGTGAGCATGACGGCTGTCAGAATGAGACTCAAGATCCGTTTCATGGGTGCACCCTCCTTCTTGCATGTATGACCCTCTTGAAAAAATAAAACAAATTTTCCTTGCTTTTATGTGGTTTTATTATATAGTATTTGCAAGATGCAAAAAAGGTCTTCGCCGCATTTGGCCGTGACAGTTTCAGGCACGCTTCGTGCCTGTGGTTGACCGTCCCGGCTTATTCAGGAGGTTTCCCATGGAAGACAAGCTGCAAAAACTCGCCGAGAAGCTGGATTTCCTCATGACGCTCACCGCCACGCAGAACGCGGCACTGGCGCGGGCATTGAGCTTCGACGCCTCTTATATCAGCCGCATCCGCTCAGGCAAGCGCGGGCTTCCGCCGCAGCAGCCGTTTTTGGCGCCCGCGGCCGCCTATTTTGCCCGGCACTGCCCGGAGCCCTACCAGCGTCAGGCGCTCGCCGACGCGCTCGATCTCGGCCGCGCTTGGCCGGAGGATGAACGTGAGGGCGAGCGGCTCATTTATGCCTGGCTCGAGGAGGACTCCGCCGCTAACCGCTCGATCGGGCACATGCTTGCCGCGATGATCCCCTCCCCCGCCTCCGGCGGCACGCAGGAGACAGAGGCCGGTGAGCACCGCGAGGTGCAGCTCTTTTACGGCAACGCCGGCAAGCGCGAGGCGGTGCTCGCCTTTCTGACGGGGCTGACGCTTTTGCGGCGGCCGCGCACGCTTCTGCTCTATTCCGAAGAGGAGATGGCCTGGCTCTACGAGGACGCCGCCTTCGCAAGGCGCTGGGCGGTATTATTGACGCAGCTCCTGACGCGCGGCTGGCGCGTGAAGATCATCCACTCGATCGGACGCAACCTCACCGAGATGTGGGAGGCCGTGCGCAAGTGGATGCCGCTGTATCTCTCCGGCAGCATCGAGCCCTGGTACTACCCGCGCCTGCAGGACGGCGCACTCCGCCGCACGCTCTTCATCGCCGAGGGCTACTCCGCGGTGATCTCCGGGAGCGTGCAGGGCCAGCGCGGGCCCGCACTCAATCTTCTTCTGCGCGACCGCTCCGCTGCGCTCGCGCTCGGTCAGGAGTTCGACGCCTTTCTTGCCCTGTGCCGTCCGCTCATGGAGATCGCGCGGCCGGAGACGCTCAGCGAGATCCGGCCGCTCTACCGGGCC
>CAMNAE010000022.1 GCA_946530565.1 uncultured Oscillibacter sp. | reverse complement strand
TGCGGGTGACGCCGCCGAGGAACAGGCCGTTATAACGGAAATGACCGGCCATCTCGGGCTTCGTGTACTCGCCCTTGCCCATCGGGACCCAGTGGCAGATCTCAACATTTTCATACTGCATGTAGTTCTTCACGAGCGCGTCGACGAGCACCGGGGGCTCGTTGGCGGCGTGGCCGAAGAAGACGCGGCAGTTGTTGGGGATGTGCTTGACAGCCTCGTCTGCGGTGGTGAGGCGGGACTTGTAGATCTCCTGCCAGTTGTTCATGCTGCTTACCTCCTGCTTTGCTTGTGATCAATGGTTGTGTTGCTTCATGTAAGCTGCGGCGGAAACCGTCGCGGCTGCCTTTCGCTTTTTCATAGAGCAAGCCGCCTGCCAATTTTTTGGCAAGCGGCTGAAAAATTGTGAAATTCCCGTCAAATTGCGTCTGATTTGTGAACATTGTCAAAAACATCACAGGCCAATTAGTGAAAATGCTGACAAAGATTATGCATATTCTTATTGCGTCACTTTAAAAGACAAAATCAAAAGCGTCTCGCTCCGGCAAAAATCGTCTCAAACCTGATACATTCGTTACCGAATTGTCTCATTTTTGAGACTTGCGCTCATTTGATCCTTCTGATATAGTAGATATATCCGGAAATTAGTCACTTGTTCGGGTGCTTGTTCAGAGTTTCACAAAGAATTCGCACGATTCAGGAAGGTTTGGTGTCTCAAAAATGATACAAACAGAGCTGGGACGGCGCACACTGGCGTCGATGGACGACAATGAGCTCCTCGAGCTCCTCGAAGACTACCGTGTGCTTGCAAGCTTCGTTGAGAACTCGACCGACGCGATCCAGATCTCTGACCGCAACCTCGTCACGATCCGCATCAACCGCGCCTATGAGATCCTGACCGGCATCAACCGCGACGAGCTCGTCGGCGTGCCGGTGGCGGAGCTCGTGCAGAAGAACCTCATCTCCGAGTCCGCAGGCGCGCTCGTGCGCCGGGACGGCCGGCCGCACACGATCGTGCAGCACTTTCCCCGCACAGGGAGAAGCGCGCACGTCTCCTGCAAGCCGGTCTACGACCGCGACGGCGAGATCGAGTTTTTCATCTGCAACGACCGCGACCTCGATGAGATCAGCAACCTCAAAAGTCAGCTCACCGAGGTCAGTCACTTGAAAGACCAGTACCTCGCCGAGCTCGAAAAGCTCAAGTCCCGCGAGCAGACCCGCTCCAGCATGATCGTCGAGGACCGCGAGATGCTCAAGGTCCTCTCGCTCGCCGCACGCGTTGCGAAGGTCGATTCGACCGCGCTGCTGCTCGGTGAGACCGGCGTCGGCAAGGACGAGCTCGCGCGTTTCATCCACGCCAATTCCCCTCGGGCAGACAAGAAGTTCGTTTCGATCAACTGCGGCGCGATCACCGAGTCGCTGATCGAAAGCGAGCTTTTCGGCTATGAGGCGCACGCCTTCACCGGCGCGGGGAACAAGGCCAAGGCGGGACTCTTCGAGGTCGCCGACGGCGGAACGATCTTTTTGGACGAGGTCGGCGAGCTCTCGCTCAACATGCAGACCAAGCTCCTCCACGTGCTGCAGAGCCACACCTTCATGCGCGTGGGCGGCAGCAAAACGCTCACGACCGACATCCGCGTCATCTCGGCCACGAACCGCGATCTTGCGCAGATGGTCGCAGAGCGCAGCTTCCGCGAGGATCTCTACTACCGGCTCAACGTCGTTCCGATCCACATCCCGCCGCTGCGCGAGCGCAAAAACGACATCATCCCGCTCGCACAGAGCTTTCTCGTGCACTACAATCAAAAGTACGGCTATGATAAAAAGCTCTCGCCGACGGCCTGCTATACGCTTTTGAACGCGCACTGGGAGGGCAACGTCCGCCAGCTCAAAAACGCGGTGGAGCAGGCGGTCATCATGTGCGACGGCGACACGATCCAGCCCGAGCACCTGCCGGTCCGCGGCGGCGCGCTGCCGGCGGTCACCGGCGCCGGGATCCCGCTCGCGCCCGCGGCGATGGAGGGGCAGAGCCTCACCGAGATGCTCGAGCGCACGGAAAAGCAGTACCTCGACCTCGCCTATGAGCGCCACGGCAGCGTCCGCGAGGCCGCAAAGTCCCTCGGCATGTCCAGCGCGACCTTCCAGCGCCACAAGGCCGAGCTGGATCGAAAGTACGGGAGCTGAGAGCAGGAAAAAGCAGCGTTCGTTTCATCCGACGAGCTCCGGGTGAAACGAACGCTGCTTTGCTTTTGGCGGGATCAGGGCGCGGTCTTCGCGAATCGGGCGGCGCGTCACTCTCCCCGCGATCGGGTCCGCCTTGCGCCAAAGGCGTAGAAGGCAAAGCACAGGGCGATCTGCAAGACCGTGGAGCAGGGCGTCGCAAGACCGATGCGGAAGAGCGAGACCGGCCGCAGCCGGCTCATGAAAAACGCGACCGGGATCCTCGCGCCGAACGCGCCCACGATGCCCTGCAGCATCACAAAACGGGTCGCGCCCTCGCCGTTGAAAAAGCCGATGAAGCAGAAGAGGAAGCAGGTCAGAAGGCAGTCGATCGCGTAGGCCTTCAGATACTCCGCCGCGGCCGCGATCACAGCCATGTCGCCCGCGAAGATGCCGGCGAGGATCTCCCCGTGAAAAAACGACACATAAAACATCATGACGCCGAAGAGCGTCGAGATGCCGATCGCGCTCCAGAGCCCCCGTGTCGCCCGTTCCGGCCTTCCGGCGCCCCGATTCTGTGCGACGAAGGCAGACATCGACTGCATAAAGGCCAGCGGGACCAGCATGATAAACGCACAGACCTTCTCCGCGACGCCCACACCGGCAGAGCAAATGAGCCCGAGCGCGTTGACGATCGCGAGCACCACCAGAAACGAGATCCCCACGAGCAGATCCTCCAGCGCGATCGGGGTGCCGAGGAGCAGGATCTTCCGCACGATGCTCCCCTCCCAGCGGACGGTCTGGATATTGAGGGAGAACGGGAGCGTTTTTCTTTTGATCATCACAAGCGAGAGCAGCACGCTGATCAGCTGCGCCGCCACCGTGGCGATCGCCGCGCCGCGCGCCCCCAGGCCGAAGACGGCGACGAGCAGCAGATCCCCTGCGATGTTGCATACACAGGCGATGATGACCGCCGCGAGCGGTGTATTCGAGTCGCCGATGCCGCGGAAGATGCTGCCGATCAGGTTGTAGGCAACGATGACGAGCGCGCCCGCGCCGCAGATGCGAATATAGGCGGCCGTGGCGGCAAAGGCCTCCTGCGGCGCTTGCATGCACTGAGCCAGCTGCGGCGCAAAGGCGGCGAGCAGCAGCGTCAGTATGCCGCCGAGCAGCGCAAAGAGCAAAAGTCCGCTGCCGACGATCCTGCCGCACTGCTCCGGCCGCCGCTCGCCCATCTTCTCCCCGATCAGGACCGTCATGCCCATGGCGAGCGAAGAGACGAGATTGGTCACGGTCATCATGATCTGCGAGCCTGTTGAGACCGCGGAGACGTCGGAAGCCTCAGCGAACCTCCCGACGATCATCAGATCCGCCGCGCCGTACATCGCCTGCAGAAAAAGTGCGATAAGCACCGGACAGATAAAGCGCAGAAGCGCCGGAACGATCGGCCCCTCGGTAAAATCGATCCGCTTTTCCACCGCTCCGTCAGCCCCTTTCCATTGATCTTTCGTACACACAAAAATGCGCCCGGTTATCTTTGCAATAACCGGGCGCACCCGACATCTTCTCGAGCCGGGCATTGCGATGCCCGCTCCTCCGATGAACAGATTCGATTTGCTCTTTTATACTATACAAAAGCGGGAAAGTCAAGCGCTACCGGGCAGACAATCGGAACTGCCCCCGCATTTCCGCGTTTTGTTTTTCATTATGTGCAAAAAATACCCCTGCGCCTCGCAGGGAGGCGCAGGGGCTGGTGTGTATCTTAAGGCAGCTTATTTCGCGGCCTTGAGGGCACGGATGGACTCGATCAGCATGGGAACGACCTTGAAGAGGTCGCCGCAGATGCCGTAGTCCGCGATCTCGAACATCGGGGCAGCGGAGTTCTTGTTGATCGCGACGATGCACTCGGAATCCTGCATGCCGGCCTTGTGCTGGATCGCGCCGGAGATGCCGAGGGCGATGTACACCTTCGGGTGCACGGTCTTGCCGGTCTGGCCGACCTGGTGATCGGCAGAGAGCCAGCCGGAGTCGATCGTGGCACGGGAGCCGCCGACGACGCCGCCGAGCTCGGCCGCGAGCTCTTCCGCGAGCTTGATGCCGCCCTCGACGTCGGAGGCGATGCCGCGGCCGACGGAGACGATGTAATCGGCGCCGATCAGGTCGACGAGCTTCTTCGCGGCCTTGACGGTCTCGAGGACCTCGGTGCGGATGTCGGACTCAGCGAGGGTGAACTCGGGCTTCACGATCGCCACGGCGTCAGCCTTGGCCTGATCGAAGGGAGCCTTCTTCATAACGCCGGGACGGACCGTCGCCATAGCGGGACGGAAGCGCGGGCAGATGATGGAGGCCATCAGGTGGCCGCCGAAAGCGGGACGGGTCATCTTCAGGTCGCGGGAGACGTCATGCTGCTCGCCCATGACCATCGCGGTGCCCATGCCGTCGATCTTCTCGGCGGGCAGAGTGGAGTTCTCCTTGAGGAAGTTCTTGTAGGTGGGCATGTCGACGTCGAGGTGCGTGCAGTCGGCGCACAGGCCGGTGTGCAGACGCGCCGCGCAGCGGGGGCCCAGGTCACGGCCGATGTTGGTCGCGCCGAAGAGAACGACCTCGGGCTTGAGAGCCTCGATCGCCTGGCAGATGACGGTGGTATAGCCGCCGGTGGTATAGTCCTTGAGCAGAGGATGCTCGCAGACGATGATCTCGTCGGCGCCGTAGCCGGCCAGGTCCTTGGCAAGACCCTCGACCTTGTCGCCCAGGAGCAGACCGCAGACCTTCACGCCCAGCTCGTCGGCCAGACGGCGGGCCTCGCTGATGAGCTCGAAGTCAGTGGGCATCAGCTTGCCCTGACGCTGCTCGCAGAACACCCAGACGTTCTTGTAGTTCTCAAGCTGCATGTTGCTGTATTCAGGCATATCCTTCGTTTCTCCTCTCGTTAGATGATGTGCTTGGCAGCCAGCAGCTCCGCCAGCTTGTCGGTGGTGGCATGGTCAGCGCCCTCAAGCATCATGCCGGCGCCCTTGAGCGGCGGGGTGAAGGAGGTCAGAATGTTGGTCGGGGAGCCCTTGAGGCCGATCGTGGTGGGATCGATCAGGGGATCGTCCTTGAGGGTCTCATAGTCGAACACGTCCAGGGGCTTGTTGTAGGTGTCATAGATGCCCTTGATGTTCATGTAACGGGGGCTGTTGAGCTCCTTGATGCAGGTGAGCAGGCACGGAGTCTCGACGCGGATGGTCATATAGCCGTCCTCGAGCATGCGGCGGACGGTGATCTTGTCGCCGTCCTTCTGGATGTCGGCGGCATAGGTGACCTGAGGCAGATCGAGCTTCTCGGCGATCTGGGGGCCGACCTGAGCGGTATCGCCGTCGATGGCCTGACGGCCGCACATGACGATATCGTCCTTCTCGACGCCGATGCGCTTGACGGCGGCGGCGAGGATCTGAGAGGTCGCGTAGGTGTCGGAACCGCCGAACTCACGGGCGGAGACGAGCACTGCGCGGTCGGCGCCCATGGCCATGGCCTCGCGGAGCATGCCGGCAGCCGGCGCCGGGCCCATGGTGACCACGATGACCTCGCAGCCGGTGGCGTCCTTGATCTTGAGCGCGGCCTCAACGGCGTTGAGGTCGTCGGGGTTGGTGATGGTCTGCATGGAGGCGCGATCGAGCGTACCGTCGGGATTCACAGCCACCTTGCCGGAGGTATCCGGAACCTGCTTAATGCAAACAATGATCTTCATAGATTGCCTTTCCCTCCTTACAGGATGTTGTTGGAGATAACCACGCGCTGGATCTCGCTGGTGCCCTCATAGATCTCGGTGATCTTGGCATCGCGCATCATGCGCTCAACGGGATAGTCGTTCGTGTAGCCGTAGCCGCCGTGCATCTGAACAGCCTTGGTGGTGTTCTGCATGGCGAGCTCGGAGCAGAAGAGCTTGGCGCAGGCCGCCTCGAGAGAGAAGCGCTTGCCGCTCATCTTGGCCAGGGCCGCCTTGTGCAGCAGGCCGCGGCCGGCCTCGATGTTCATGTACATGTCAGCGAGCAGGAACTGGGTGTTCTGGAACTTGCTGATGGGCTTGCCGAACTGGACGCGGCCCTTGGTGTAGGTCACGGTCTCGTTGTAAGCGCCCTCGGCGATGCCGAGCGCCTGCGCGGCGATGCCGATACGGCCGCCGTCGAGCGTCTGCATGGCGATGCCGAAGCCCTTGCCCTCACGGCCAAGCAGGTTCTCCTTGGGAACGATGCAGTCGGTGAAGACGATCTCAGCCGTCGGAGAGCCGTGCAGGCCCATCTTGACCTCGTGCTTGCCCACAGAGAAGCCGGGGAAGCTGCTCTCGACGATGAAGGCGGAGATGCCCTTGGTGCCCTTAGAGGGATCGGTCATCGCGAAGACCACGAACACCTCGGCGACATAGCCGTTGGTGATGAAGATCTTGGAGCCGTTGAGCACATAGTGGTCGCCCTCGAGCTTCGCGGTGGTGCAGCCCTTGGAGGCGTCGGAACCGGCGTTGGGCTCGGTCAGGCAGAACGCGCCGACCTTCTTGCCGGTGGTCAGCATGGCGAGGTACTTCTTCTTCTGCTCCTCGGTGCCGTGCTGCAGGATCGGGCCGCAGCAAAGGCCGTTGTGGGTAGCCAGAATGTCGCCGGTAGAGGCGCAGACCTTCGAGATCTCCTCGATGGCGATGGCGCCGGCGAGGTCGTCGGCACCGGCACCGCCGTACTCACGGGGTACGATCATGCCCATGACGCCCAGGTCAAACAGCTTGTCGATGGTCTCGGCAGGGTACTGCGCCGTGCGGTCGGTCTCCGCTGCGATCGGACGGATCTCGGTCTCAGTGAAGTCGTGCATCATCTTGCGGACGAGTTCCTGCTCGCGGGAAAGATTGAAATCCATTCAGTGAACCTCCTTAGAATGTCGCTTGGAACAAAAATATGGAAATCTCGCACCCGGCCGGCGCGCACACATCGCGGCCGGGTGCGGCAGGGATTGCTGATACGACTGTGATCAGTCGGTGATGCCGGCGATCGCCTTGGCCATCGCCTTCTTGCCGGCGATGTCGCCCTGGCGGGAGATCATGATGCGCTGCGCCTGCGGAGAGCCCGCGCCGTGCATGGACTCGGTGCGGTAGCCGACAGCGGCGGCGCCGAGGCACATGTTCTCGAGGAAGCGCATGATGCGCTGACGGTTCTCGGTGGAAACGCCCTCGCGGCCCACGAAGAACTTGTTGCAGATCTCGCCGATCGTCTCGCCGTTGCGGCCGACGGGCGTGTCGCTGTTGAAGTCGGCGGCGGAGGGCATGGTGACCATCAGGCCGCCCGCAATGTCCTCGGCCAGGCGCACGATCTCATAGGGGAAGCGGGTGACGTTCTGCTTGCAGACGTTCGCGAGCAGCAGGTCGATCTGGTAGTTGCCGGCCTTGGTGGGCACGCCTTCAGCAGAGCAGGCGATGCCGCAGCAGTACAGGGTCTCGTTGAGGTGGATCATCTCAATGATCTTGTCCTTCACGGCGCTGGCCTTCTCGACACCGTTGTACTCAGCAGCGAGCGCGGCGGCACCGATCACAACGTCGCCCACGCCGACCTTGCAGCCGCCGTAGCTCTGACGGTGGTAGCCGGCGAAGCGCTCAACGAGCATGCCGGCGAAGTCATACTCGCCGTTCATGAAGATGTACTCGTTGGGGATGAAGACGTGGTCCAGAACGACCAGAGCCTCCTGACCGCCGAACTTCGCGTTGCCGACGTCGATCGAGGCGCCCTCTTCCATCTTGCGGGTGTCGCAGCTCTGGCGGCCGTAGATCAGGTACATGCCCTCGGCATCGGTCGGGCAGGCGAAGGAGACAGCCCAGTCCTTGTCATCGGGACCCATCGCGATGGTGGGCATGAAGATGTGCCAGTGGGAGTTGACGGAGCCGGTCTGGTGGCACTTCGCGCCGCAGACCACGATGCCGTCCTCGCGGCGCTCAACGACATGGACGAAGAGGTCGGGATCGGCCTGGGCATGGGGGGCCTTGGAGCGGTCGCCCTTGGGGTCGGTCATCGCGCCGTCGACCACGAGGTCGTTGTGCTGCACGAAGGCGAGGAACTTCTTGAAGTTCTCGTGATAGTGGGTGCCGTACTTCTCGTCGATCTCGAAGGTCGTCGAATACTCGGCGTTGAAGCAGTCCATGCCGACGCAGCGCTGGAAGCAGCTGGCGGTCTTCTGGCCGAGCAGGCGCTGCATCTTGACCTTGTTGCGCAGGTCCTCGGTATTGCGGTGGAGATTGGTGAAACGGTTGATGGTCTCGCCGGTGAGCTCGGACTTCACGGTCATCAGATCCTTGTACTGGGGATCCTGAGCCAGCTCATAGGTCATGGCCACGCAGTTGATGGAGGGACGGATCATCGGGTGATCCACCCAGTTGTCGATCTTCTCGCCGAACATGTACACGCGGGTCTTCAGTTCACGCAGGGACGCAATGTACTCTTCTACCGTTTTCAGTGCCATTTTTGTTTCCTCCTCAAGTTTTTGTCGAAAGCTGCACACTTACACACCAATGATGATTACAGCAAGTTTCCTGCCAAAATCACCGTGCCGAAGTTTCGTCAAAGCTCATAAATTTAAAAAAGATTTTTGTGAGTCCTGACGGGAATTGACGAGAAAACGCCCTGCTTTCACGCACGCAGCGGCTGTTTTCTGGCCGCTGTCGGCGGCTGCCTATTCACAAGTGAATAGAAATGCCGTCAGAAAACCGGCGCGTTATCCCGTTTTCGGCACAATTCCAAAAAACAGTATAACGAAACGCGCTTTTACTGTCAATTTATTTTCCCTCGTGAAAACGCAGATTTTGCTTTCTATTCAGAGCTGAATATGCTATAATCATTTTTGAATAGAATCATCATGAAAGGAGGGCGTGTTTATGCCCGAACCCGGAACACGCCTGAGCGTCCCCGCCGGGGAGACGCCGGAGCTCAAGGGGCTTTTGGAGGTCCTCTCGCCCGAGAACCACCTGCTGCTCGCCGATGAGATGATGCTCTCGAGCGCCGACGGGACGATCCTGCAGGTGAGCGAGAACTACGAGAAGACCTTCGGCTTTGAAAGCGGCACGATCGTCGGGCGCAACGCGTTCGACCTTGAAGAAGACGGGACCTTTTCGCCCTGCCTGACCGCGATGGTGATCCGCGGAGGGCGGCGCATCACGATCTCGCAGACGATCAACCGCACGCACAAGTATGTGATGAGCGTTGGGATCCCGCTCTTCGGGCCCGACGGACAGCTGCAGTATGTGATCTGCTTCAACACGGTCACGATGCAGCAGATCAACGCGATCCGCGCCGACTACGAGCAGATGCAGGCCTCGGTCGCGCAGGTGAGCTCGGAGCTCGCGGCATTGAAGGGCCGAAGGACCGGGGATCTCGTCGCGAGCTCGCCGGCCATGCACCAGCTCTTTACGATGCTCGAGCAGAGCGCTAAAACGCGGGCGAACATTCTGATCACCGGCGAGACCGGCGTCGGCAAAACCGCCGTCGCCCGTGCGATCCACGCGATGAGCGACCGCGCGGCAGGGCCCTTTGTCGAGGTCAACTGCGCGGTGCTGCACGAGAGCCTGATCGAGTCCGAGCTCTTCGGCTACGAAAAGGGCGCCTTCACCGGCGCGGCGCCGGGCGGCAAGGTCGGCAAGATCGAGCTTGCCAACCACGGCACGCTCTTTTTGGACGAGATCGGCGAGCTGCCGCCGCAGGTGCAGTCGAAGCTGTTGCAGCTCATTCAGGAAAAGACGATCGAGCGCGTCTCTGGCACGCGGCGCATTTCGCTCGACCTGCGGCTCGTCGTCGCGACGAACCGGGACCTTGAAGAGGAGGTCCGCCGCGGCTCCTTCCGCTCGGATCTCTACTACCGGCTCAACGTGATCCGGATCCGCATCCCGCCGCTCCGGGAGCGGCGCGAGGACATATTGCCGCTCGCGCAGCGCTTTTTGCAGGATTTCTGCAAGGAGTACGGCAGGTCCCTTGCCTTTTCGCCGCGCTTTTTGGCGTGGCTTGAAAACCAGAGCTGGCGCGGCAACGTCCGGGAGCTTCAGAACCTCATCGAGCGGCTCGTCATCATCACGCCGGGCTCGATCATCGACTCGGCCGAGGGCGATGACGAGGGCGCGCGCGCGGAGCCCGGCCGCCCGGTCGCGACGCTGCAGGAGCGCATGGAGGCCTACGAGGGCCAGATCATCCGCGAATACTACGCCCAGTGCGGCAGCAGCGTGGCGCTTGCGAAGATGCTCGGCATCTCTCAGCCCACCGCCGCCAGGAAGATCGCAAAATACGTGCGCGGTGGATGATGGGCTCTTGCGGGCGGGGCGGATCCGTGATAAAGTAAACGTATCTGTTTCAACGCGTTCCATCTGTGCGGATATGATTGAAAGATAAAAAAGACAAAGGAGAGAGCCGCATGCAAGAGCAAAAGCGCTACAGTGAAGAGGATCTCCGCTATTTAAAGCTCCTCGCCCGCCAGTACCCGACGGTGCAGTCGGCAAGCAAGGAGATCATCAACCTCCAGGCGATCATGAACCTGCCCAAGGGCACCGAGCACTTTATTTCCGACGTCCACGGCGAGTACGAGGCCTTTCTGCACATCCTGAACTCCTGCTCCGGTGTCGTGCGTGAGAAGCTCGACGAGCTCTTCTCGTCCACAGTGCCCCGCGCGGAGCTCGACACGCTCGCAACGCTCATCTACTACCCGCGCGAGAAGCTTGAGCAGCTCCTGCCCGGCATCGCCGACCCCGACGAGTGGTACCGCATCACGATCCACCGCCTCGTTGAGGTCTGCCGCCTCGTCTCGGCGAAGTACTCCCGCTCCAAGGTGCGCAAGGCGCTTCCCGCCGACTACGCCTACATCATCGAAGAGCTCCTGCACACGAACGGCCGCGAGAGCGACAAGCACGACTACTTCGAGGGCATCATCTCCACGATCGTCGAGATCGGTGAGGCGCCGGACTTCATCGAGGCGATCTCGAGCGTCATCAAGCGCATGGCCGTTGACCACATGCACCTCGTCGGCGACATCTTCGACCGCGGTCCCCGCGCCGACATCATCATGGATTCGCTCATGAACTACCACAGCGTCGACATCCAGTGGGGCAACCACGACGTTTTATGGATGGGAGCCGCCTCCGGCAGCCGCACGCTCGTCGCGACCGTGCTTGCAAACTCCATCCATTATAATAATTTAGAGGTCGTCGAGACCGGCTACGGCATCTCGCTCAGGCCGCTCTCGGTCTTTGCCAACGAGGTCTACAAAAACGCCGATGTCTCCCGCTTCGAGGTCAAGCTGACCGGCGACGACGCCGAGCAGTACAGCGAAAAGGACAAGCTCCTCTCCGCGCGCATGCACAAGGCGATCACGGTCATGCTCTTCAAGCTCGAGGGGCAGAAGATCCTGCGCCACCCCGAGTACAACATGGCCGACCGGCTGCTCCTCGACAAGATCGACTATGAAAATAAATCCATTACGATCGGCGGCGTCACCTGGCCGCTCGAGGACACCGACTTCCCGACCGTCGACCCGAAGGACCCCTACGCGCTCTCGCCCGAGGAGGACGCGGTCATCAACCAGCTCACGGCCTCCTTCCAGCGCAGCGAAAAGCTGCAAAAGCACATCCGCTTCCTCTACTCCAAGGGCAGCCTCTACAAGATCCACAACGGCAACCTGCTCTTCCACGGCTGCATCCCCTTAAATGCCGACGGGTCTTTGATGACCTTTACGCTCGGCGGCAAGGAGCGCAAGGGCCGGGAGTTCCTCGACTACGCCGACACCGCCGCCCGCCAGGCCTATTACCTGAAGCCCGGCAGCCCCGAGCGCCAGATCGGCATGGACTTTTTGTGGTTCCTCTGGGCTGGCCGCAACAGCCCGATCTTCGGCCGCGACCGCATGACGACCTTCGAGCGCCGTCTCA
>CAMNAE010000021.1 GCA_946530565.1 uncultured Oscillibacter sp. | reverse complement strand
CGGGGCCGCCGTCGATGGGCTGGCCCATGCCGTTGAAGACGCGGCCGAGCATGTCGCCGGAGACGCCGAGCTGCAGCGGGTGGCCGAGGAAGCGCACCTTCGCGTCGGCGAGGTTGATGCCGGCGGCGGATTCAAAGAGCTGGACGGTCGCAACGTCGCCGTTGACCTCGAGCACCTTGCCGCGGCGGATCGAGCCGTTTGCAAGCTCGACCTCGACGAGCTCGTCATAGGTCACGTTTTCGACCATGCGCACCATCATCAGCGGGCTTACGATCTCCTCGACCGTTCTGTATTCGCGGATCACAGTGCCTCACCTCCCTTGGCAACAGCATTCAGGATCTCCTGCGTCATACGCTTGGCGATATCGGCGTAGACGATCGGGTACTGGTCGTCGGCAACGCTCTTGGCGCGGCCGATCTCCTCACGCGAGGGGATGGCGAAGAGGTCTGCGACCTGTGCACCCTTGCCGATCGCGTCACGGCAGAGCGTCTCATATTTCAGGATCAGGGCGAGGAGCTGCTGCTGGCGCTCATAAGACGAGAAGCTGTCGGTGTCCATGAAGGCGTTCTGCTGCAGGAAGTCCTCGCGCACCATGCGCGCGACCTCAAGCGTGAGCTGGTCGGCAGGGGAGAGCGCGTCCTTGCCGACGAGCTGGACGATCTCGTTGAGGCTCTCCTCGTTCTGCAGAAGGCTCATCGCGCGGCTGCGGTTCTGGAAGAACTCCGGCCCGAAGTGCTCGTCGAACCAGGGCTTCAGAGAGTCGAGATACAGCGAGTACGAGTTGAGCCAGTGGATGGCGGGGAAGTGGCGGCGCTGGGCGAGCGTGGAGTCGAGCGCCCAGAAGACCTTGACGATGCGCATCGTCGCCTGAGAGACCGGCTCGGAGAGGTCGCCGCCCGGCGGCGAGACCGCGCCGACCGCGGTCAGGCTCCCGCGGCGATCCTCGGTGCCGATGCATGAAACGGAGCCCGCACGCTCGTAGAACTGCGCAAGACGCGAGGCAAGATAGGCGGGGTAGCCCTCCTCGCCGGGCATTTCCTCGAGACGTCCGGACATCTCGCGCAGCGCCTCGGCCCAGCGTGAGGTCGAGTCGGCGATGACCGCAACGTCATAGCCCATGTCGCGGAAGTACTCGGCAATCGTGATGCCGGTATAAACGCTCGCCTCGCGCGCCGCGACCGGCATGTCCGAGGTGTTCGCGATCAGCACGGTGCGCTTCATGAGCGATTCGCCGGTGCGCGGGTCCTTCAGCTCGGGGAACTCGCGCAGAACGTCGGTCATCTCGTTGCCGCGCTCGCCGCAGCCGATGTAGATCACAATGTCCACGTCGGACCACTTGGCGATCTGGTGCTGCACGACGGTCTTGCCGGAGCCGAAGGGGCCGGGCACGGCCGCGGTGCCGCCCTTGGCGACCGGGAACATCGTGTCGATGACGCGCTGTCCGGAGCAAAGCGGCCGCGTGGGCGGGTATTTCTTTTTATACGGCCGGCCGATACGCACGGGCCAGCGCTGCATCATCGTAAGCGGGACCTCGCGGCCGTCGTCGGTCACGAGCGTCGCGATCGTCTCGGTCACGTTGAAAGAGCCGCTTTTGATGTCCTTGAGCGTGCCCTCGAGCCCCGGGGGCACCATGATCTTATGCAGCACGACCGGCGTCTCGGGCACGGTGCCCAGAATGTCGCCGCCGGTGACGCGGTCGAGCGCCTGGGCAGTCGCGGTGAAGTCCCATTTCTTCTCGTGGTCGATCGCGGGGACCTCGACACCGCGCGTGATCAGCGGGCCGACCTTTTCGATGATCTTCTCGAGCGGGCGCTGGATGCCGTCATAGATGCCCTCGATCATGCCGGGCCCGAGCTCCACGCTCATGGGGCTGCCGGTCGTCTCGACGACAGCGCCGGGGCCGAGGCCGGAGGTCTCCTCATAGACCTGGATCGACGCGGCATCGCCCTTCATCGTGAGGATCTCGCCGATCAGGCGCTGCGGGCCCACGCGGACCACGTCAGACATATTTGCGTCGGAGAGCCCGGTCGCTACGACCAGAGGCCCTGATACTTTAACTACTTTTCCACTCATAGGTTATACCCCTTCTTTCAGGGAAATTTACAGGATATCTGCGCCGACGGCGCGCTCGATCGAGCGCTGCAGGCTGTCACGTCCGATGCCGAGCGACCCTTCCCGCCCGGGGATCAGAATGATCGCGGGGGTCAGCGCGTCTTTATAGTGCGCGATCACGTCGGATAAGTCCTTCGCGAGCGTCTCTGTCAGGTAGATGACGGCGACGTTTTCCTTCGCAAGGCGCCGTATTTCGCTGCGCGCCTCCTCGGCGGAGGTGACGGGGCAGGTGTCGAGTCCGAGGGCGCGGAAGCCCATCACGGACTCCCAGTCCCCGACAACGGCAATGCGGTATTGATTTGCCATGTCAAGCTGCCCTCCTTTACACGCTGCTCGCTCTCAGACGGCTGCGGATGACCTCGGGGTCGAGCCCGAGCTTTTTGCCGAGCAGCACGATCCGCAGATTCGTATACTCAGTCTCCCTCGCGTGGAGATAGGCGAGCAGGACCTCGGGGCCGAAGGGGCGGGTCGCGGCGCCGGAGAGCGAGGTGCTCACCGCGTCGTCGAGCGCGCGCTCAAAGTCGGTGAGCGCACCGCCGGCGATGGCCGCGGCGCCGAAAACGGCGGCCTCTTCGAAGTCGGAGTGCGCAAAGCGCTCTGCAAGCCCCGCGCCGCCTGCGGCGGCGATGCGGACAAGATCGTCAGACCCGACGCTGCCGCCTTCGACGAGCACGCTTTTGAGCGCCTCGGCCGGGCGGTGCATGCGCAGTGAGCGCACCAGCGCCGAAAGGTTCGCGCGGTCGATGAGCGAGGCAGCATAGCGCTCGGCAAATACGGAGCCGGTGGCCCTGGCTGCGGCGGTGAGATCCGCAAAATACCAGCGGTCGGCGCAGCTGTCGGAGAGCTGCGGGTCGCGGGTCGTGTCGAGCACGTTCGCGCAGTCCTCGGCGGCGGCTGCAAGCGTCGGCGGCAGGGCCTTGAAGTCGCTGCGCTCGAGCGCGGAGGCGAGCTCCGCCGGCTCGACGCGGCCGTAGGGGCTCAGGAGCCTCTCCGGCTCGACGCCGAGCGCCCGGCTTTTCACGAGCGACTTGATATTGTGGTAGTCGAATTTTGCGCGGAAGAGATCCGCAAAGGGCGCGGCCTCTTTTGAAGAGCACAGGTCCTCGAGCACCTGGCCGCGGAGCGTGCCGATCGCCTGATCGAGCGATTCTGGGTGCTCCGGGTCGAGCTCCGGGTATCCGGCGTCGGTGAGGATCCGCTGTGTCTCCTTCAGGTCGGGCGCGTTCAACAGTCGCGTCAGATTCTCGCCGGTGAAGAGCTGGTTCTCAAGAGCGCGGATCCGCGCCGAGACGACGAGATAGTCACGGTCGTTTGCTTGTTTCGTCACGTTCGGCGCCCCCTTTTTACAGCTTGGGGAAGAGCGACGCCGCAGTCAGGTTCGCGTTCTGCTCGCGCTCCAGGCGCAAAAGCGTCTCAAAGCTCGCGTTGATCTCCACGGCGCCGCGGCGCAGCACGAAGCCGCCGTGGATGAGCCGCGTCTCTTTCCCGAGCGTGAGCGCAAGTCCGCCTTTCTCATTTGCCGCGTCTACGGCCTTTTGCCCGATGCGTGCGCGGTCGCTTTCAGAAAAGAGCACCTCGCCCTCGCGATTCCCTTCGGCCGCCTTGACGATCAGCGGCGTCAGGATCGCGACGTATTCCTCGTCCGGCAGGGCGCAGAGCTTTTTGAGCGCTTCATCATAGACCGTGTCGAGCAGCGTCTGGCGCTCGGCGAGCAGACGCTTGCCGGCCTCCATGTGCGCCGCGTCGACGAGCCGCGCCTCGCGCTCCTTCGCGTCGCGTTCGTTCTTTTCGGCGAGCCGCAGCTTTAAGACCGCGGCCTCTTTTTCGTAGCGGGCCGTGATCTCCGCACAGGCCTGCTCTGTCGATCTGCGGATCTCGGAGGCGCGGGCCTCGCCGTCGGAGCGAATGCGCGTGAGGATGGCTTCCATTCCGTTCATAAGCCGATCCTCTTCAGGTCAAATGTTGATCAGCATCAGCAGCGAGACCAGCAGCGAGAGGATCGCGTAGAACTCCACCGTGATGCACAGCACCATGCCCTTGGACCAGTCGTCGGGCTTTTTGGCCAGCAGATTCACCGAGCCCGCGGCCACGCGCCCCTGCGCGACGGCGGAGATGCCGCCGCCGATGCCGATCGGCAGGCAGGCTGCCAGGTACTGCAGGCCCTGGGCGATCGAGAGGTTCACAAAGCTGCCGTCGAGCACGCCCATGCGCAGAAGCGCCATGAAGCCGACGACGAGGCCGTAGAGGCCCTGCGTGCCGGGGATGACCTGCAGGATCATGACCTTGCCGAACTTGGCAGGGTCCTGGCTCAAAAGGCCCGTGCCGGCCTCGCCGGCGATACCGGTGCCGCGCGCGCTGCCGGCGCCCGCAAGGCAGACCGCAAGACCTGCGCCGAGAAGACCCAGTGCCGGGCCCGCAAGCTCTAAAATGCTGTTCATATCCGATTCCTCCTGAAATGTTTTTTGAAGTGTTTTTGATATGTTCTTAAATAGAATAACGTTTGCTCACTGAGGATCGACGATGTCGACATAGCGTGTCGAGGGGGCCAGGGGCCGGAAGGGGCGCCCGCCGTCCTCGTAGAATTTGTTGAAGTACTCAAGGCACTGCAGTCTCAAATCGTGGACGAAGCAGCCGAGCAGGTTCAGCGCGAAGTTGAGCGCGTTGCCGATCAGCGCCACGACGATGAAGAAGATCACGTTGCCGGGGATCGCACCGAGCGTATTGAAGACCTGTGCGATGACCGAGCCCGCGAGCATCAGCGCCATGAGACGGGAATACGACAGGATGTCGCCGAAATAGCCGGTGATGTGGTTGTAGAGCGAGGAGAAGATCCCCGTGATCTTGCCGAAGCCCTTTTGCTGTACGATCGGCCCGAGCAGTACGAGCACGACGCCGAGCGCGAGTACCCAGGTACCCTTGCCGAGCGCGGCGAGGGCGATGCCGGCAAAGACGATCCACCATGTGATCTCTTCAAAGAAGGCGTCGAGATACGCCTTGCGTTTGAGCTTCAGATACACCGAGATGGCCATGCCGACGATGATCTGCACGCCGCCGAGCGCCATGCAGCCGATCAGGATCATCAGCGTGTCGCCGAGCGGAGTGAAGAGCGCGGGGAGCGTGAAGACAGTGCCCGGCGAGACGAGCGAGACGAGCTGTGTCAGAAAGTCGCCGAAGAAGCCGCCGGTCAGCGCGCCGAAGATAAACGTACTGATCCCGCACAGGCCCATGAGACTGAAGAGGTTCCCGGAGAGTCCTTTCGGCGCGTACTTTTTGCCGATGAGGAGCGACGCGGCGATCATCAGTATCCCGTAGCCCATGTCCGCCATCATGATCCCGTAGAACAGAATGAAGAACGGCGCCATGAGCGGGTTCGGGTCCAGGTTATTGTAGGCTGGGAGCGAGTACATCTCGGTCACGGTGTTCAAAGGCTTTGTAAACGCGTTGTTCTTCAAAAGCACCGGGACCTCGCGCGTCTCGTCCTCCGTCGGGTCGCGGACTTCCCACGCGCAGCCGCACTCATGCAGAAAGGTCATGATCTCCGGCATGCGCTCTCTCGGCGCCCAGCCCTCGAAGAGGAGCACGGTACTGTCGCCGAGCAAATGCTCGGCGGTCTCGTCTTTGGCGAGAAACGCGTTCAGGCGGTCGAGATGGAGCCGCAGCAGATCGCGCTCGGAGGCGTGCGTGCCGATCTCGGCGCGAACCGCCTCCTGCGCCTTCGCGTTTTCCTCGAGCTCGTGATCGATCTCGGCGCATGCGTCCTTCGGCGTGCCCGCACGCCTGACGGGCGGCTCCTGGAGCGAACAGCCGACCCTGCGCAGTGCGTCACAGGCGGCGGCATCGTCCGCTTTGTGGGCGATCAGAAGGGAATAGCGTTGGAGCTTGTCGCTCGAGACCTCATAGACAGCGGCTGCAAGACCGGCCTCGCTGAGCGCATCGCTCAGCGCCTGGAAGGGGAGCGCAGCCGGGGAGACACAGTAGCGTACGAGCGTTGCGTGCGTCTCAAGATGCTCAAGCTCGAGCGAAGAACCCAGCCAGGGTGTGAGCGCGAGCTTTTCGGCCGAGAGCCGGTTCTGCTCCTGCAAAAGCGCACGCTCGCGCACAAGCAGCGCGCTGATCGCGTCCGCGGCGGCGCGGGCCTTCGCGGCATCCGCCTCTTCGTAGAAGCGCGCCTTTTCGACCGGCTTTCTCTTGATAAAGAGCCCGTCCTTTTCGGCGCCGCAGCGCGCAAGCGCGGCAAGCGCCTCGCTGACCTCGCTGATCTCGTGCTGCGTCTGCGCTTTGGCGCTGCTCTCGCGCTCAAAACCGGCGAGCGATTCGTCGCTTTTGAGCGGCGCGGGGTCGCTGATCTCCACACAGCCGAGGCGCATGAGCCCCGAGAGCAGATCATCGCGCTTTTCCGCAAGGGCGATGACCTGCAGATGCTGCATTTTTACGATTGCCATCAGCTTTTCACGACCCTTCTGATGATCTCGTCCGCGGCGTCGCTCATGCGCTTTTTCGCCGCAGCCCTGAGGATCGAGGCGTCAGATTCGGCGGAGAGCCGGATGCGGCTGCTCTCGCGCTCGGCGCGCATCTCAGACGCAGTCAGCGCGCGGCGCGCGGCGTCGGCCGCCTCGTCGCGGACATGCTGGAGCAGCTGCTCGCCCTTGCTCTGCGCCTCCTGCGGCAGCCGGACGGATTCCGCCTGTGCCGCCTGAATGGCAGCGGTGGCCTCGGCCTCCGCTTCACGGATCCGATCGATCGCTTCCATTGCCATGGGTTCACCTTCTCCCAAAATCAAATTTCAAAAACATTTTTAATATTGCATTTGCCCCAATTAACACAAAGCCGCCTTTTCGGGCGGTGAACAGCGGGACAGGGCCTGAAATCTGGATTCTTAATTGCATAATATGATAACAGAAAACCGATTTATTTACAAGAGGAAATTATGACAATGTTAATGAACTGTTATGAAAAAACCGCATGCCCACGGACAGGAGGCATGCGGAAAAGCGTATCAGAAGCGGCGGGGCAGCTCCGTGAGGATCGCGCCGCCGACGTGGCAGTGTCCGGTGTCCCAGAGCCGGTCGAAGGGCTGCCACTGTTCGGCGCCGTAGGTGATGATGCGCACATAGCGCCCGCGCCAGCCGGCGAGCATGAACCAGTGCCAGGTCAGGTGGTCGAAGGCCGGGTCCTGATGCCTCAGAAGCAGAAAGGGCACCGGGAGGTTGCGGTCGAGCGTCGCCGTGATCGCCGAAAAGGCCTCGTCGGCCGGGAGCTCGCCGGGGACGCCGGATAAGTGGATGTCCGCCGCGGCATGGTCGCCCAGATAGCGCCCGGCGCCGTCGAGATAGATCTCGAGCCGGTCGATCCCCCGCGTGCGCGGGCGGAGATAGGGCTTGATGTGGTAGCCGAGCTTTAAAAAGCTGCGGCGCGTCAGGTTATGCGGGTCCCCGGTCGGGAATAAGCTTTTGCGCCCGTAGTAGCGGGCGAGATAGATCGAAAGATCGCAGAGCGTGACGGCCGCGCAGCCGCCCATGTGCATCAGCGGGTCCCAGAACCAGTCCTGCCGCCCGCCGAGCGCGTTTTCGATATGAAAATAGGGGATCGACCAGGCGTTTTTCATGTGTTCACCTCATCGGGAGCGTCTGCCGGGGAAAAGGGCTGCAGCGAAAGATAGCGCACGGGCACCTTGCGCCGCAGCGCGTACTCGACCGTATAGCGCGTGCCGCCCGAGGTCCCGTCGAAGTAGGTGAGGAGCAGCCCCGCGTGGTCGACGAGATAGCGGTCGCGCACGAGCATGCAGCCGGCGTGGTAGCGCTCAGCAAGATACGTCACCTCGGCGGAATCGAGCACGGCGCGGAAGCGCTGAGCGAGCGCTTCAGGCCAGTGTTCGCCGTGGCCGCGAAAGGGAATGGCGGCCTCGAGCGTGAGCGGGAGTCCCTCCGCGATGAGCGAGAGCACGGCCTCGGCAAAGTAGAGGTCGCAGCCCTTGGCCATGCCGCTGATGAAATGCGTATAGCCATCAGACGCGAGCTCGCGCAGGACCGCGAGCATTTCCGCTTTGAGCGCGGCGCAGCGTGCGTCCGTTTCGTCGCTGCCCCAGGGGAGCTTTTCCGGCCGGTGTCCGGTAAAGGCACAGGTGACGGGCGGTGCGTGCATGGGCGGGACCTCCGTAAAGCAAGGCATATTACGTCTGCGTCAGGACAGCCGGGAGCGCCCAGAGCAGCAGGAAGAGCGTGAGGGAGAGGGGCGTGAGAAGCGTGAACGCGGCCAGGGATGAAAGATAGCTCACGAGCGCAAGGCCCGCGGCGGCCGCGGCCAGGGAGAACAGAAGCGTCCAGATCACGCGGCGGCGCAGACGGCGGCTGCCGCCTGCGCACTCGGCAAGCGGCGCGAGACCCTCGCGCAGGATCAGCGCGGCGGGCTCCTCGGTCCCGCGCGTGCGCCGGTCGCTCAGCGCGATGCGCATTTTGACGCCGGGGTATTCCAGAAGCAGGTTCTGCCCGAAGCGCTTTTTCAAAAAGGCCTCGGTGAGATTCGGATCACGCACGGCGAGCACGGCGGTGATCCGGTCGCGCCGCAGCTGCCTGAGCGCATAGGTGACCGCCTCGGAGGCGGTATAGCGCACGGCGATGATCGCGGCGAAGCGGTGGTCGAGCGCGAGGAAGAGCCCGTGCTGCACACGGATCCCCTCGGGCAGAATGACGCCCATGCTCTTTAAAAAGCTCTTGCTGCCGATCAGTACGCTCTCACCGTCGATGATGCCCGAGCAGCCGCCCTCTTCATAGAAGCAGAACTGCTCGACCCGGCGGTAGGAGCCGCCCTCGGCGCGGAGCGCGTCGTCGAAGAGGCGCGTTAAGCCCATACCGGAAAGACGCACCATGCTTGCGGCATAGCTCATGACCTTGAGCATGTCCTCGCCGTAGACCTTGATGCCGTTGAGCGCGAGCGTGCCGGGCGGGAAGAGGTCGTCGTCGGTCACGACGAGCTTGGCCCTGCGCCCGATCTCGGCGGCGCCGCGCCAGCCTGCGAGCACCGAGCCCGAGCGGACCAGGCGCCTGGCCATGCGCGAGGAGTAGAGACCCCAGAAGAGCGGGGCGACGAATGTGGCGCCGGCCAGCAGGAGCGCGGACCAGACCGTGATCAGCAGCGCCCCGCGGCCCTGGCCAAAGCTCGCGCGGAAGGCGAGGATCAGCGTGAGGATCAGCAGCACCGGGGATAAGACCGACTGCACGCGCAGCGGCAGCGGCAGCTCACTTAAGGCCGTGTAATAGCCGCGCACGGCGCCGTTCTGCTTGCGCGCGCCGGCCTCACTGACCGTGACCATATACGGCGGCGGCGCGACCGCGGCCGTGCGCAGATAGGCCGTGCGGCCGGTCACATCGCATTTGGTGCCGAGGTGCGAGAGCGCAAGCCCCAGCGCGGCGGCCGCGGCAAAGGGCTCGGCGCCGTAGGTTTCGCCGCCGGTGAGCGACAAAAGACAGTCGGCTGCGGCAAGCAGCGCGGCGAACAGGATCAGCGACGACGACGTGATCTGGAGCTGCCGAATGCTTTTGATCGTCAGACGGAGCGAATCGGCCGTCAGCGCGGCTGTGAAAAAGAGCAGGAACAGCAGAAGCAGCGGCCGGATCTGGCCGCTCGTGGAAAAGAGCGGGACCGTGACACCGAGCTGCTCAAGAAGATACAGAAGTGCCGGAAGCGCACCGACGAGCAGGGCCGGGGCGGCCGTGCCGGAGATGCGCCGGGCAAGGCGGCCGGACTTTTCTGCCGCGTCCGTCAGCGCGGGCTCAGGCTGCGGCGGGAGCACGCGCTTGCCGCTTGCCTCTTCAATGCCGAAGAAGCCAAGGATCGCCGTGAGCACGGTCGCGACGACGCCGAGCAGCACCTCGGAGAGGGCAGGCCCCTCCGGAAGAAGCTCGTTTGCGGCCGTATCTGCCGCGGACGCCGCCGAGCGGGCGGCTTTGGAAGAAGCGGCCCCGGCGGCTGCGGAAGTTGTGCCGGCTGCAGCTGCTGCGGCGGCAGTTTTGCCGGCGGCAGCGGTGCCGGCTTTGGCTGCTCCGGAAGCTGCGGCAGCAGAAGCGGCCGCGCGTTTGGCGGAGGCCGGCATCTGTGCTGCCCTGGCGTTGGCGGCCGGCGGCTTCCTGCCGCCAGGTGTCGCTTTCGCCGGGGCTTTTCCGTCTGCGGCGGCGCCGGCAAGCGCATCCTCCGCGGAGTTCTTGCCGGATTCTTGCCCGGCGGGCTTTGCCGCGGCCTTGCGCACATCTTTTGCAGCATCGGGCGTCTTGCCGCCCTGCGATTCGGCCGTCTCCCCGAGCGCCGGGATGTCGGCGTCGTCGACGGTCAGGTTCATCTCCTGCGCGGCGGCGGCAAAGGGGTCGACGTCGGCAGGGTAGTCGATATAGTCCTCGGGCGGCGGGGGCGCGTAGGCGGAGCGGGCCTCCTGCGCGTCTGCGATCACCGGCTCTTCATCAGCGTCGGTCTCCTGCGCTCCGGCAGGCTCGGCCGCTTCGATCGGCGCAGCGTCAGCCGCGGCCTCCGCTCTTTCTCCGTCGGCAGGCGCTTCGTCCCGCTGCGGGATCACCGGCGCGTCCGGCACGAGCGGCACGGGCTGGGGCTGGTCGGCCGCGAGCGGGGTGGGGGCGACCCAGTACATGCCCTTGTCGCGGATCACGCCCTGCGGCTTCGGGCGGCGGTGGAGGAGCCTGTCCAAAAAGCTCTGCTTTGGCGGCTTCTCCTGCTCCGAGAGCTCCTGCAGAACCGCGTCGACCGTGCTGCCGACGATGCTCTCCAAAAGGATCGGCTCCGGCTCCGGTTCGGGGGTCGCTTCCGGCAGGTTTTCGGGTTCGGGCTCCGGCTCCGACGCGATCACGTCTTTCGCATCCGGTGCAGCTGCGGAGGCGGCGCCATCTGAAGGCGCTTCTTCTGTATCAGCGGGAGGCGCGTTTTCATGATCCGGGGCCTCTGCAGGCTCCGGACCCGGCTCTGGCTCTGAAAGATCCGTGTCGGCCAAATTCTGTAAAGGAACATCCTTTACAGGCGTTTCGGCGGCTTCCCGGGGCGTTTCGGGCTCGCCTGCTGCAGCGGCGGCGGGATCGTCCCGCGTAAGCCAGCGGTCGAGGTCGGCGATCGCAAGGTCGATATCCTCGAGCGAGAGCGCCTCCTCTTCGACCTCCCGCAGGAGCTGCTGCTCGCGCGAGACGCCGTATTCGGAGAGGATGTCCTCGAAGGAGATCTCCCCGCCGTATTCCATTTTCTCGTCTTCAGGCGTCATGTCGGCAGCTCCTAAAGTGTTTTTTATCCGTTCATCCGCTGGCGCACGGCCTCATAGAGTAAGATCGCCGCGGCCGCGGAGGCATTGAGGGAGTTGAGCTTTCCCTTCATCGGGATGCGCACGAGCACATCGCAGCTCTCCTCGGTCAGGCGGGTCATGCCGTGGCCCTCGCTTCCGATCACGATGGCCGCGGGGCCCTTGAGATCGGCCTCATAGAGCGTCTGGCTGCCGCCCATCGCGGCGCCGTAGACCCAGAGCCCCTGCTTTTTGAGCGAGTCGAGCAGGGAGGGGATGTTCGGCACACGCGCGACCGGCACATGCGCGACCGCGCCGGCCGAGGTCTTGCCGACGATCGCGGTGAGCCCCGCGCTGCGGCGTTTGGGGATGATGACCCCGTGCGCGCCGGCGCATTCGGCGGTGCGGATGATCGCGCCGAGGTTGTGCGGATCGGAGATCTCATCGCACACGACGATCAGCGGCTTTTCGTTTTTGGCCTCGGCGGCTTTTAAGATATCGTCGACCGTGGCATACTCGCGCACGGCGGCAAGGGCGATCACGCCCTGGTGCGCATGGGTGCGGCTCATGCCGTCGAGCTTGCGCTTGTCGGCGTCGACCACGACGATGCCGGCCGCGCGGGCTTTCGAGGCGATGTGGCCGAGCGTCTTGTCGGTGTCGCCCTTCATAAGATAGATCTTGTCGATGTTCACGCCCGCGCGCAGCGCCTCGATCACCGCGTTGCGGCCCTCGATCACGCCGTCGGCCTCGGCCTCGATCACGCGTTTTTCATTCTCAGCCATGTCCGGCTCCTTTCGGGATCGCACATGCGGGAATCTTGCCCGCAGCTCATCCCGCAGATTCTTTTTCATATGGTTTCAGATGGTATAGTATAGCATAAGTCGGGGCAGGAATAAAGCGTTTCAAATGAAAAATTATTGAGGGTTTTCCCGTACCCGGACGGAGCAGTAAAAAAACTTTGAGATTTCGAAAAAAAGTGCTTGACATTGAGGGGGGCTTTGCATATAATAATCAAGCAGTCCGCGAGCGGGCTGCTTCAAAAATGAATATGCGGCTGTGCTGGAACTGGTAGACAGGCTAGCTTGAGGTGCTAGTGTTAGTATTGACGTGTGGGTTCAAGTCCCGTCAGCCGCACCAGCGCGAGTGGTGGAATTGGCAGACTCGCTAGATTCAGGTTCTAGTGTCCATTACGGACGTGCGGGTTCAAGTCCCGCCTCGCGCACCA
>CAMNAE010000020.1 GCA_946530565.1 uncultured Oscillibacter sp. | reverse complement strand
GCTCTTCGCCGCGAGCGAGGAGTTCGGCCTCATGATCCGAAATTTCGGCTTCTGATGTAAGCGGGCGGTGCAGGCACTGCGTATTGCCCCGTGAGCCCCGGAAGGCCGCGCTTTCATCCAAAAACAAAAAAGACAGGATCGGTCTCATGGCCGATCCTGTCTTTGCTCTTAAGTTCAGGGCGCGACGGGCGAAAAGCGGGGCTCACCCGCGCCTGAGTATTTTTTTGATGCGCGCCTTCGCCGCCTCCGGCACGAGCGCTCTGGCCGCGCCGCGCAGGGGCGAGGGGGCGCAGAGGTATTTCTTTCGCACCTGCTCAAAGGGCTCAAAGGCGAAGGCCGCATAGAAGGCAGCGCGATCCGGACTCTCGGGCGGAGGGCTCTCGAGGCGCGGGTTTCCGGCCGCGGCCCGTTCCATCGGCCAGGCGACGCGCTTTAAGGGCAGCACGTCGAAGATGCGGCTCGCGTGCGCGTTGTTTACAAGCAGCAGACTGACGCCGGCCTTTTGCTGTTCCCTGAGCTCATCCTTCGAAAGGCCCCACAGGTCGCCGAGCGTGAAGTCGCCGACGCGGCTGCGGCAGGCGTAGGGGCAGGTGTAGCAGGCGCGCCGCTGCATCAGGTTCCGCCCGAAGGCATAGCCCCAGCCGCTCTGGAAGAGCGGCTTTGAGTCGATGCTGCCGTCGGTATAGGTGAGCGTCAGGTGCGAGGCCTGCCACGAAGTCACCTTGTCGCGGAAGCGCACGGAGAGGATGTTCTTCTTTTTCTTCGCGCTGCGCTGCGCGATCCACTTGCTCCACACCCCCGGCGAGGGGACGCCGGAGCAGATGAGATCGCAGGTCGTGAGCTCTTCGGGCTTTTCGCCGAGATAGCGGTAGAGCCCCTCGACCTCGCAGGGCGTGCCGCAGAAGAGCACCGGCCGGGTCTTTAAAAACTCACGGATGCGCGGATAGACGCCGCTCACATCGCTCTGGACGTATTTTGCGCCGCGCATGCGCGCAAGCTCTTCAGGCTTGAACGCGAAGCCGTGGCGCAGGACCATGCGGGGATCGAACGCGGCCGCGCAGACGACGCCGCCCTGCTCAAGAATGTGCCCGGCGATCGCGGTGAAGGCACCGCCGGAGGTGGAATCGCGGCGGATCGCGTCGTCCTCGTGCCAGACGGCGAAGGCCGCCGGCTCGCCCGAGAGCGTACGCGGATGGAGCGCCGGGCAGACGGAGGCGCAGCGACCGCAGCCGACGCAGCGGGCCGGGTCGATCTGCGGGCGCAAAAAGCCCTCGCGGTCCGGCTGCATTTGAAGGGCGCCGTGCGGGCAGACGGCCGCGCAGGCGGCGCAGCCGCTGCATTTTTCGCTTTGCGCGAGCGCGGGCGGGAGCGGGACGTCCGCTGACTCCGGCGCCGCCGCTGCGGTGCTGCCGGCATGATCCGCGGGCACTTCGAACGGCCGGTCCTCGAGCGCGGCTTTCAGGTACGCAAGCGAGGCGCCGCGCTCGCGCGCGAGCCGCTGCTCGACGCCTGCCCAGTCGATCGCGTCGCCGGCCGCGGCGGCCTCGCTGAGTCCGGCAACACGTTTTTTCAGGCCGCAGCGGTCCAAAAGGCTCATGATCCGCGAACGCTCCGGTGCGGCGAGCTCCTTCGGCGCGACGGCGGTATAGAACGGCTTTTCAAACTGCAGCGAGAAGACCGTGCCGTGGAAGGAGTTTGTGACGACGGCCTCCGCGTCGCGAAAGAGCGATAAAAACTCGGCGGGTCCTGCGGAGAGCACGGTCCTCGCGCCCTTGACGACCGGTGTGCGGATGCCGCACAGCTGTACGACCGGGAGCCCCGTATGGCGCATCAGCGCGTGCAGATAGGGGATGAGCACATCCGGCTTTGAGATGCAGTAGCACAGGATATAGCGCTTCGGAAGCGACGGATCGCGCAGGGCGGACATCGCTTCCCAGTCGCTGCGCGTCAAAAGCAGTGTCGGGTCGAGCACAAGGGCAGATCCACGCCCCGCGGCGTCCGAAATGATCTCCTGCCCGCTCACCTCGCGCGCGCTCAGGTGACTGTAGCCGGCGAGGTAGCCGCGCAATTCCGCCCGCTCGTTTTCCGTCAGGCGCGGAATGCCGAAGGAGGGCGCATAGGCGATCTTGCGCGCGGGCGTGAAGAACCCGAAATACGCAGGGTCAAAGCGCCCGTCCGGGTAGATGCGCGGGTTCCAGATCTGGTCACTGCCGGAAATCAGCACGTCGCACGCCGGCGGATCGGCAGCGAGTGCCTCGCGCGTTTCGTAGTGCCGGCGCGTGAGCGTCAGATGCCGGGCGGCAAAGCGCTCAAAGCGGTCGTAGCGCTCGCGCAAAGCCCTGTAGTGCAGCGCAGTATGGGCGTCGGCTGCGGCAGCCGAGGGTTTCAAGGGCGCGCGGAAGAGCGCGTTGTTCTGATTCACGTAGTAGTCCGGGATCTCGCAGTCCCAGCCGAGGCTCCTTAAAGCCCGCTCGGTCGCGGCAGCCTGCAGCACCGCGCCGTAGTGATGGATATGAAAAAAGGTGACGAGTTCGGCTTTCACGTCTGTTCGCTCCCCTTGGCGTTGGATTCTTTCAGAGCCTCCTCAGGCACGGGCTCGCCGGCAAAGGCATAGCGCAGCTCAAGCGGGAGGAAATCGTCCTCGCGGACCCAGTCCTGAACGTCCACGACCTCGTATTCGCTCTCGCTGCGGCGGATCACGACGCGCGCAAGCCCCGCGTTGATGACCTGGCGGCGGCACATCGCGCAGGAAGTCGCATCTTTTAAAAGCTCACCCGTGCGGGCGTCTCTCCCCACGAGATAGATCGTTCCGCCCACCATGTCGCGCCGGGAGGCGGAGATGATCGCGTTGGCCTCGGCATGGACGCTGCGGCAGAGCTCATAGCGCTCGCCCCGGGGCACGCGCATGGCCTCGCGGGAGCAGTAGCCCATGTCCACGCAGTTTGCGCGGCCGCGGGGCGCGCCGTTGTAGCCGGTGGAGATGATCTCGTCGTTCTTCACGATGATCGCGCCGTAGACCCGCCGCAGGCAGGTGGCGCGCTCGAGCACGGTCTCGGCGATGTCGAGATAATAATTTTCCTTGTCTTTGCGCGGCATAGCGGCCTCCTTCTGCTTTTGAAAAAAGCTTGCGATTGCAATGAGATTGTAACACGCGGGGCAGGGGGATTGCAATACGGAAAATCGAGCGGAGAAAAGCGGGCCGCGGTTGACGAAAAAGCGGCGCTGTGGTAGGATAGAAACAATATTTTTGCGCAGGAAAGGAGGCGGCAGACGTGAAGATCGGAAGCGTTGAGATCAGAGGCAAGCTCGCGCTCGCGCCGATGGCGGGCGTGACGGATGCCGCCTTCCGCGAGGTCTGCTCAGCGCTCGGTGCGGCCTATACGGTCACGGAGCTGATCTCTTCAAAGGCGCTGTGCTATCACGACAAAAAGACCTTTTCGCTGCTGCAGCCCTTCCCGGGCGAGGGGCCCTGGGCCGTGCAGATCTTCGGCTCGGATCCCGTCTGCATGGCCGAGGCCGCGCAGATCGCGCTCGAGCAGGTGCACCCGGACATCATCGATCTCAATATGGGCTGCCCGATGGGGAAGATCGTGAACAACGGCGACGGCGCCGCGCTCATGCGCGACCCGGAAAAAGCCGGCCGGATCATGGAGAGCGTCGTGCACGCGGTGAACGTCCCCGTGACCGCGAAGTTCCGCCGCGGCTGGGACAGGGGCAGCGAGAACTGCGTGGAATTCGCGAAGATACTGGAAGCTGCCGGCGCCTCCGCTGTGGCCGTGCACGGGCGCACGAGGGCGCAGCTCTACGGCGGCACGGCCGACTGGAACTGCATCCGGAACGTCAAAGAGGCTGTCTCGATCCCCGTCATCGCGAACGGCGACATCTGGCGTGACGAGGACGCGGCACGCATCTTAAAGCACACCGGCGCAGACATGGCGATGATCGGCCGTGCCGCCTTCGGCGACCCGTGGATCTTCCGCAGAGCCGGCGCGGTGCTCGCCGGTGAAGCCGCGCCCGAAAACCCGCCGTTAAAAGAGCGCATCGAGCTTGCGCGGCGGCAGATCCACCGTTCGGCTGAGTTCAAGGGCGAGCGCGTGGCCGTGCTCGAGGCGCGAAAATTCCTGTGCTGGTACTTAAAGGGCGTTCCGCACGCCTCTTACTATAAAGAGCAGGCCGTGCACATGAGCACGCTCGAGGATGTGGACCGCTGCGCGGCGGGCATCAAGAGGGACCTCAGATGAACGGGGAAGAGATCTTAGTGGAGCGCGCGAGAAAGCGCGACCAGGAGGCCTTCGCGGAGCTCGTGCGCCTTTATGAAAAGCGCGTCTTCGCGCTCACGCGGCGCCTGACCCCTACCGAGCAGGACGCTGAGGACGCCGCGCAGAACGCATTTTTTGCGCTTTGGCAGGGGCTTCCGGACTTTCGCGGCGAGGCGGCCCTGTCGACCTGGGTCTACCGGCTCACGGTGAATGCCTGCACGGACCTGAAGCGCCGCGAGGGCCGGCACGCAAACCGCCGGGCCGACGAGCCGGAGCGCGACGGGGACGAACGGCCCCGCGAGATCGCGGACAGCAGCCCCGGGCCTGAGGCGCAGCTTTTGGAGCGCGAGACGAATGCGGGGCTCGAGCAGGCACTTCGGACACTGCCGGAGCACTACCGTACGGTGCTGCTGCTGCGCGAGGTGCAGCAGCAGAGCTATCAGGAGATCGCCGCGGCGCTTTCGCTCGATCTCGGCACGGTCAAAAGCCGCATCAGCCGCGCCCGTGCGCTTTTGCGCGAGGCGCTTGTGAAAAACGGAACCATTTCCCGCCCCGCTGCGTCTAAACCTGCAAAGACCATGGAAAGGGGGCGGGCGCAATGAGTCAGCATCCATTTGACACCGAACTGCTGGATCTGTATCTCGACGGCTTCGCGAGCAGCGAAGAGCGCGAGACGGTCGAGCGGCATCTTGCCGCCTGCCCCGACTGCCGCGCGTATGTCGAGGACTGGCGCAGCATCCGCGTATTCTTCCCGAAGCCTGAAGACGAGCGCGTGCCCGATGGCTTCGAAGCGCGTGTGCTCGCGGCGATCGCGGAGGCGGAGCGGGATAAGGGCACAGAGCGGAACGCTCCGGAGAGCGGCGGCGCGAAGATCGTCGACCTTCCGGCGGCGGAGCAAAAGAAAACGCGCTCCCTGCGGCGCTATCTTCTCCCACTGGCCGCCTGTCTCGTGCTCGCGCTCGTGCTGCCGCAGCTCATGAGCCGCCGCCTGGGCGTGTCCGGCGGCGCTTCGAGCGCGTCTGCACCGGCCGCTGCGTCCTCGTCGAGTGCGTCGTCTTCCTCTTCCGCGTCCTCGTCCTCGTCGTATGTGACGAACTATTCGGCGGGAGCTGAGAGCGCGGCAGAGACGACTGCGCGTGAAGACACGAAGGCAAAAGAGGCTCCGGCCGAGCCCGAGCCCGCCTCAGCGCCTGCCATAGCGATGGGCGCCGCGGCAGACGCGCCGGCAGCCGAGGAGGCGGAGCCCGCCGCGCCCGAGAGCACGATGATGACGACCGCTGCGGCAGCTTCCGACGCAGGGGCCGCTGCAAGCGAGTCGGAGCAGTTCAGTGAAGCATACGATACGCTCGCGCCATCCGACGAAGACACGGAGGGGGAACGCGAGCTGTCGCGCAGCGACGCGCCTGTGCCCGATCTGACGATCACGGCGCAGCAGGCCGCGGAGCTCGAGCGCACGGACTGGACGCTGCTCTGGTGCGGCGAAGAGGGGAATTACTATCTCCTGAACCAGCAGGACTACCGGGATCTGCGGCTTGCACTCGGCTATGACCTCGAGGGCGAGCTGCCCGAGCGTCCGGTCGTACTGGTAAAGCCTGCCGAAAAGCCGTGACACAGCTTCCTTGAATGGGGAGGTGCCGAGCGCAGCGAGGCGGAGGGGTCTCAGGCCTCACGCAGGCGGGAATCGAACCGTCCACCGGACGGTTCGACCCCTGAAAGGGGCGCTTCCGAGCAGTGCTGGGCGAAGGAGTCTGAAGCATTAAGCGGAAATTGGACAAGGGGGGGTACAGCTTCATGGCCGAAACGCGGGACTTAAGCGACATCGGGCGGGATATCCTCTTTGCCGCACGCAACAGCCTGTATATGAGCTTCCCCTATCTGGACGTCGCGCTCTGTGCGCTGCCTTTTCTGCCGGGCGGCGGCGCGACCGTGAGCCTTGCGACCGACGGCGCGGCGCTCTACTACGACGCCTCCTGGCTCTCTGAGCGCTATCTCAGGTCTGCGGTGCTCACAAACCGGGCGTATCTGCACGTGATCTTCCACTGCATGCTCCGGCACATCGGCAAGGCGCGCGGCAAAATGCCCGAGCTCTGGGACCTCGCCTGCGACGCCGCGGTCGAGGCACTTTTGGAAGAGCTCGACGAGTATCCCGTGATATCCGAGGGCTTCGTCCCGCAGAAGCGGCATTTCCTCGCGCGCGTTTCTTCCGAGATGAAGGTCGTGACTGCCGAGGGCGTGTACCGCTATCTTCTGCGCCACCCGCTGCCGGACTATGAGCGCGCCGCGCTGCAGCGGGCCTTTCAGGTCGACGACCACGGGCTCTGGGACCCGCAGAACCAGGATCAGCAGCGTGAGCGCGAGGAACAGGACCGGAAGTGGCAGGACATCTCCGGCAAGACGCAGACGGCCATGGAGACGAGCCACGCGACCGAGGCAACCGGCGGCGAGAGTGTGCTGGAGCAGGTGCGCGCGGCCGTGCGCAACGATGTGGACTACCGCGCGTTTTTGCGGCGCTTCGCTGCCCCGCGCGAGATCATGCAGGTGGACGGCGATGCGTTTGACTATATCTTCTACACCTACGGCCTGCAGCTTTACGGGAATCTTCCGCTCGTGGAGCCGCCCGAGACGAAGGAGGAAAAGCGCATCGAGGACCTCGTCATCGCGATCGACACCTCGATGTCGACCTCCGGCGAGCTCGTGCGGGAGTTTCTGGCCTGTACCTACGCGATCCTGAGGTCGACCGAGACCTTCACGCGCAAGGTGAATATCCGGATATTGCAGTGCGATGATCAGGTGCGGCGCGACGACGCGATCAGGGACCTCTCGGAGCTCAAAGACTACATGGAGCACTTTCAGCTCCACGGCGGGAGCGCGACGGACTTCCGCCCGGTCTTTGCGCACATTGAGGCGCTTGAAAAGGCCGGTGCGTTCACGTCGCTGCGCGGGCTCATCTTTTTTACCGACGGCATGGGCGTGTACCCGAAGAAGCGGCCGCATTACGAGACGGCCTTCGTGCTGCTCGAAGAGCCGCCGCTCTCGATCCGCATGCCCGCCTGGGCGACGAAGCTCGTGCTCGGCGAGGGCGGGCTGAAGCGCACGCACGAGGAGCTCGAGGAGCTCCTGGGCGACGTCGTCGACTTCGACGAGCTGCCGCGGACGTGAAAGGAAAAGGAGGAGCTGACATGCAGCAAAACGCGCCGGCGATCAAAACAGAGATCGTGCGCTGCTTTCAAAAGCTCTACGCGCAGGGCACGGTGAACCTGTTCGAGGGGAACCTCTCGGTGCGCGACGGGGACGTGATCTATATGACGCCCTCTCAGCAAAATAAAGAGACGATGACGCCGGAGATGATCCTCACGCTCACGCCGGAGGGGGAGATCCTCACGCAAAACGGCCTGAAGCCCTCGTCCGAGACGCCGATGCACCTGGCGCTCTACCGGCTGCGGCCCGACATCGGCGCGATCGTCCACACGCACAGCGCCTGTGCCACGGCCTTCGCGCTCGCGGGGCGGGAGATCGCAAGCGAGCTTGCCGAGCAGTATCTCTTTTTTAAGGGTTCGATCCCCTGCTGCGCCTACGGGACGCCGGGGACGGACGCGGTCTTCGCTGATTTCCCACGGTATTTCGCGCATGAGGGCAAAAACGCGGTCCTGCTCGCGAACCACGGCCTCGTGACGGTGGGCAAAACGCTCGAGGAGGCCTTCGCCTGCGCCGAGGCGGCCGAGAAGATCGCAAAGATCGCGCTGATGACGAAATTGTTAGGCAAAGAACAGCCCCTGCCTGAGGGCGAAAAGGAACGCCTCGCAGGGCGGGGATGAGGCGGCAATACTATTCTCACGATCGATCGATAAAGCGCCGCGCCCGTTCCGGAAACGATCCCGGAACGGGCGCGGCGGCTCGTGTGCAGCATCCAGACATGCACGTAAAATGTTGCGGATTCCTCCTCGGCATGTTTAAGTGCTGGGGGCTGATCGTATTCATCGTTTCGGTTGAATAAAATGTATTGATATTGTAAACTGATTGCGCTATAATTTCGCCAAAGGAGGAATGCTTTATGGCGACCAGTCCTACTCAGGTTCGCGTCGATACCGACATCAAAAACCAGGCGGCGGAGCTGTTTAAAACGCTTGGCTTGGATGTCTCCAGTGCGATCAATATCTTTTTGCATCAGTGTGTCCTCACAGGGGGAATTCCGTTTCGTGTGGAGCTCCCGCAGGCCAACGCCTCGCCGAGCGCAGCAAAAAGCCGTTATGGGATCGCCCGCGGAGCATTTCGCCTTCCGTCTGACAGCGATGAGGAAATGCGCGCCTTGGATCAGGAGATCGCGAGCGAGTTTTACGGTATGGAATCATGAACTATCTGCTGGATACACATATCGCGCTTTGGCTTCTGAGCGGAGATGAAAGGCTTCCGCGTAAAGCACTGGAACTCTGCACAAGCGACGATCATCAGCTGTTTCTCAGTGCGGTATCGATCTGGGAAATCGTGATCAAGCATCAGAAGTCACCGCGTTTGATGCCGGTTTCCGGTGAAGAGATCGCAGCACTCTGTGATCTGGCTGATATTCATATTCTGCCGGTGCAAAGGGAACATGTGCTTACGGTCGGAACGCTGCGGCGATCACCGGAAGAGCCAAATCATAACGATCCGTTCGATCGACTGCTGATCGCGCAGTCCAAGAGCAGCGGACTCACACTGCTTACACATGATGCGCTGCTCTTTGGATACCATGAACCCAGCGTACTGATTCTGTAAAAAGCGGCACAGCAGCTTTTGCGTGGCGCTGTTGACGAAAGGACTTACAAAACATGGCCATTACCAAAGAAGACCGCTTTTCCTGCAGCGTCCATTTATCTGACGACGGGCGCAGCGTGGTGATTTTGGATCAGACGCAGCTGCCGAACCGTCAGGAGTATCTGACGCTTGATACCCTCGAGGCGCTCTGCGAGGCGATCCGGCGCCTTGCGGTGCGCGGGGCGCCTGCGATCGGCATCTGCGCGGGCTACGGCATGTACGTGCTCGCCCTGCGCGAGGAGACCGAGGACCCGGCCGTGTTTACAGCGGCGATGGAGCAAAAGGGCGCGGTGCTCGCCGCGGCAAGACCCACCGCGGTCAACTTAAAGTGGGCGGTCGAGCGCATGCTCGGCATCGTGCGGGGAAGCGCCGGCTGCTCCGCTGCGGAGATCAAAGAGAAACTGTACCGCGAGTGCATCGCGATCCACAACGAGGATATCGAGATGTGCACCCGCATCTCGGAGTACGGACTCTCACTCGTAAAGCCCGGAGACGGGATATTGACCCACTGCAACGCGGGGCCGCTCGCTACGAGCAAATACGGCACGGCGATCGGGCCGGTGCTGCTCGGCAAGGAGCGCGGCATCGACTTTCACGTGTTCTCCGACGAGACGCGCCCGCTTCTGCAGGGTGCGCGGCTCACAAGCTACGAGCTGCAGCGCGCGGGCGTCGACGTGACGCTGATCTGCGACAATATGGCGAGCATCGTCATGAAAAACGGCTGGGTGCAGGCCTGCTTCGTCGGCTGCGACCGCATCGCGGCGAACGGCGATTTTGCCAACAAGATCGGCACCTCCGGCGTCGCGATCCTCGCCAAATACTATGGCATCCCGTTTTATACGCTGGGGCCGACCTCAACGATCGACATGGACTGCCCGACCGGCGCGGACATCAAAATCGAGCAGCGCGACCCGGACGAGATCCGCACGATGTGGTACCGCGAGCCGATGGCGCTTCCCGAGGTCAAATGCTACAATCCCGCCTTCGACGTGACGGATCACACGCTCCTGACCGCGATCGTCACCGACCGCGGCATCGTCTATCCCCCGTTCGACGTCAATCTGAAAAAGCTCTTTGCCTGAATTTTGCCTGATTATTGATTCGGAGGTCATGAAAATGAACGCTTCTCCCTCTGCCTGCATTGAACTGAAAGCCGGCACGCACATCGCCCCCGTGGTGCTCATGCCCGGCGACCCGCTCCGCGCCAAATTCGTGGCGGAGCACTATCTTGAAAACCCGGTCCTCTTCAACGACGTGCGCAACATGCTCGGCTACACGGGGACCTTTGAGGGCAAAGAGGTCTCGGTCATGGGTTCCGGCATGGGCATGCCGTCCATCACGCTCTACGCCCACGAGCTCTACCACTTCTTCGGCGTTGAGGCGATCATCCGCATCGGCTCCGCAGGCGGGATCGGAGACGATGTTCATGTCCGTGACCTGATCATCGCGATGTCTGCCTCCACGAACTCCGCGATGGCGACCTCATATGACCTGCCCGGAATCCTCGCGCCCACGGCAAGCTATGACTATCTCAGCACGGCCGTGGAGAAGACGAAGGAACTCGGCGTGCATGCGCGCGTCGGCACCGTCTATACCACCGATTTCTTCTATCATCCGGATCCGGAGGTCAACGTGAAAGCAAAGGCGCTCGGACACCTCGCTGTCGAGATGGAGGCCGCTGGCCTCTACCTGACCGCCATGGCCGCCGGGAAAAAGGCGCTGGCGATGTTTCAGATCTCCGATCACATCTTCACAGGCGAGTCCCTGAGCGCGGAAGAGATCAAGACCAGCTTCCACGAGATGATGGAGGTCGCCCTGAAGACCGCCGTACACGCGGCAGAATGAACTGAGGAGTTGACGGCATGAACATCAAGCAGGCCAAACAGGAGATCACGAACACCCTGCGCGCCTACCTGACGCGTGATGAACTCGGGAACTACCTGATCCCCTCGATCCGCCAGCGTCCGGTGCTTTTAATGGGGCCGCCGGGCATCGGCAAGACGCAGATCATGGCGCAGATCGCAGCCGAGACCGGCGTGGGGCTCGTCGCCTACACGATCACCCACCACACGCGCCAGAGCGCGATCGGCCTGCCGTTCATCGAACACCGCACCTATGGCGGCGAAGAGACGGCCGTGACGGAGTACACGATGAGCGAGATCCTCGCATCCGTCTATAACCTGATGGAGCGCACGGGCCTGAAAGAGGGCATCTTGTTCCTCGACGAGATCAACTGCGTCTCCGAGACGCTCGCGCCGATGATGCTGCAGTTCCTGCAGTGCAAGACCTTCGGCAACCGCGCCCTGCCCGAGGGCTGGCTGATCGTCGCCGCCGGCAACCCGCCCGAGTACAATCGCTCCGTGCGCGATTTCGACGTCGTGACGCTCGACCGCGTCAAGCGCATCGATGTTACCGAGGACTTCGGCGTGTGGAAGGAGTACGCCCGCGCGAAGGGGATCCACGGCGCCGTCGTGAGCTATCTCGACATCAAAAAGGATCACTTCTACAAGATCGAAAACACGGCCGACGGGCTCTGCTTTGCGACCGCCCGTGGCTGGGAGGACTTGAGCGAGCTGATCATCGCCTATGAAAAGCTCGGGCTCCGGGTCGACAAGGGCGTGATCGAGCAGTATATCCAGCTCCCCGCGATCGCGCGGGACTTCGCTAACTACCTCGAGCTCTACTACAAGTACCAGCGCACCTACCATGTCGACGACATCCTGAACGGCCGCGCCGCGGCGATCACGGTCTCGGAATTCCGCGCCGCGCCCTTTGATGAGAAGCTCTCGGTCATGGGGCTTCTGCTGACGCGCCTTTCAGAGAGCTGCCGGGCCGTGCGGCGGCAGGAGACGCTCTGCGACGCACTTTACGAAGAGCTTACGGCCTTCCGCGACGCGACGGAGGGAGAGGATCCCGCCTCCGCGCTCGAGCGCCTTGCGTCTTTGCAGCAGCTTGCACTGAGGCGTGAGCAGGCGGCCGGGCAGAGCGGAAAGGAGAGCCGCGAGACGCATATGCGTACGGCAAACGCGCTGTCAGACTATGCCGCCAAAGTGCGGGAGGCCGGCATCGGGATGAAGGCGGAGGCGATGCCGCTCGTGCGAGAGGGCTTTGCCTCTGAGACGGACAAGCGTGAGGCGCTCGCCGAAACGGCCGGGTCGCAGCTGGACGCGGCCTTCCGCTTTCTGGAGCAGTCCCTCGGCCAGGGGCAGGAGATGGTGCTCTTTGTGACCGAACTCACCGCCGCGGCCGACACGAGCTGGTACATCCAGCAGTTCGGCTGCGACGCCTACTACCGCCACAACCGCGAGCTCCTCTTCGACGACACGCGCAGAAGGCTGACCCAGGAGATCGCCCAGGCCAAAGCGCGGGAAGTGTGAGGGGAGAACTCGATGCTGACAGATGAGATACGCGAGGCGCTTCTTGCGCGGCAGGATCTTTCTTACCGGGACTTTCAGGCTACGCTGCTGCCGACGGTTGCGAGCGAACGGATCATCGGCGTGCGGACGCCGGAGATCCGGGCGATCGCGAAAAACCTGATCCGACGCCCGGACGCCGCGGACTTTCTGCGTGCGCTTCCGCACCGCTATTTTGATGAAAACCAGGTGCACGCGCTCGCGCTGGGCGAGATCAAAACATTTGACGGCTGCCTTGCCGAGGTCGAGCGCTTTCTGCCATACATCGACAACTGGGCGACCTGCGACCAGCTGAGCCCGAAGTGCTTTCGTCGGGAGCGGGCGGCGCTGCTCCCGCGCATCCGGGCCTGGCTTGCGTCGGACCGGACCTACACGGTCCGCTTTGCGATCGGCATGCTCATGCAGCACTATCTCGATGAGGCATTCAGCCCGGAGTACCCGGCGCTCGTCGCTGCGGTCCGTTCCGATGAGTATTACATCAACATGATGATCGCATGGTATTTCGCAACGGCGCTTGCAAAGCAGTTTGATGCGGCACTTCCGTATCTTACGGAGCGGCG
>CAMNAE010000019.1 GCA_946530565.1 uncultured Oscillibacter sp. | reverse complement strand
CCGATCCGGCGGATCCACCAGCCGTAGCCGTCGTGCGCCATGGCCGGCCAGTTGTAGAGGGGATTGCCCCAGAGCTGACCTTCGGCGGAAAAGTAGTCCGGCGGCACGCCCGAGACCTTCGCGGGGCGGAAGTCACTGTCCAGCAGGAACTGCTCCGGCTCGGACCAGACGTCGGCGGAGTCGAGTGAGACGTAGATCGGGAGGTCGCCGAGGATCTTCACGCCCTTTTCTCTGGCATAGGCGCGCAGCGCTGTGAACTGCTGATCGAACCAGTACTGCACGCAGATCTCGCAGGCGATGTCCTCAGCGAGAAGGCCGGTGTAGTGCTCCACCGCGCCCGCTGAGCGGCGGCGGATGTCCGAAGGCCAGACGAACCAGGGGGCGCCGCCGAAATGGCGCTTCAATGCCCGGTAGAGCGCCCAGGGCCGCACCCAGGGGTTTTCGGCGGCAAAGGCGCGGGCCTTCGCGGCAGTCGCCGCGTCGATGCGCGAAAAGGCACGCTTTAAAAGCGCTTCGCGTTCAGGGCGCACGGCCGCGTAGTCGCAAAAACCGGTTTCGTCGCGGCGGATGGCCGCGAGCTCTGCCTCGGTCACGAGCCCGTCTTTTTTCAGAAGCTCCGGATCGATGAAGAGCGGATTCCCGGCAAAGGTGGAGTCGGCGGAGTAGGGGGAGTCGCCGCCCATCGTCGGGCACAGCGGCAGGATCTGCCACCAGGTCTGCTTCGCTGCGGCGAGAAAGTCGACAAAGGCACGGGCCTCGCGCCCGAGCGTGCCGACGCCGTATTCACCCGGCAGCGAGAAGATCGGCAGCAAAATGCCGGCGGAACGGGAAATCATAAGATCACCTCGGTCATGAATGCTTTACAGGGATCGGGAGAGGGACGATCCTTCCCCCAGCGGGGGAAGGTGTCTGAGCGCAGCGAAGACGGAAGAGGGAGAAGCTTTCGAAGTCAACTCCACTTCCGCGCTTGCCGCGCTCACTCCTCCCTGTGCGCTTCCTTCCAGTCTCGGATCGCCTTCAGACGCTCGGCGAAGCGGGGCTCGAGACCCTGATCCGTCGGGCGGTAGTATTCGCGGTCAGAAAGAGAATCCGGGAGGCAGCGCATCGCGGTGAGTTTTTCCTCGTAGTCATGGGCGTACTGGTAGCCCTTGCCGTAGCCGATGTCGCGCATGAGGCTCGTGACGCCGTTGCGGATGTTGAGCGGCACGGGCTCCGAGAGCTGAGAGAGCGCGTCTTTCCGCGCGGCCATATATGCCGCCTCCATCGCGTTGGACTTGGGCGCGAGCGAGAGATACACGACGGCTTCGGTGAGGTGCACGCTGCACTCGGGCATGCCGATATAGTGACAGGCCTGATAGGCCGCGACCGCGATCTCGAGCGCGCGCGGGTCGGCAAGACCCACGTCCTCAGAGGCAAAGCGCGTGACGCGCCGGGCGACATATAAGGGATCCTCGCCGGCCTCGAGCATCCGTGCAAGCCAGTAGACAGCGGCGTCCGGGTCGGAATTGCGCATGGACTTGTGGAGCGCGGAGATCAGGTTGTAGTGCTCCTCGCCGCTCTTGTCGTACAGCAGCGACTTGCGCGAGGTGCACTGCTCAACGGTCTCTCGCGTGACGGTCGTGACACCATGGTCGAGATCGCCGTTTAAAACCGCCATCTCAAGCGTTGAGAGCGCGGTGCGGGCGTCGCCGTTGGAAAACGCGGCGATCAGGCGCAGCACGTCGTCTGAGATCTCGATCTTCTCGCCGCCGAAGCCCTTTTCGCTCGTGAGCGCGCGCTTTAAAAGCGAGAGGATGTCCTCTTCTGAGAGGGCCTTGAGCACGAAGACCTTGCACCTGGAGAGCAGCGCGCCGTTGACCTCGAACGAGGGGTTCTCGGTCGTCGCGCCGATCAGGATGATGCTGCCCTTTTCCACGAAGGGCAAAAACGCGTCCTGCTGGGCCTTGTTGAAGCGGTGGATCTCGTCGACAAAGACGATCGTTCTTTCACCGAAGCGGCGGTTCTCATCCGCCTGCTGCATGACCGCGCGGATCTCCTTGATGCCGCTCGTGACCGCTGAGAAATTGATGAAGGTCGAGCGCGTCGTGAGCGCGATGACGCTTGCAAGCGTCGTCTTGCCGACGCCCGGCGGGCCCCAGAAGATCATGGAGCTGACCGCGTCCTGCTCGATGATGCGCCGCAGGATCTTGCCCGGTCCGATCAGATGCTGCTGGCCCGCGATCTCGCTGAGCGACTCCGGACGCATCCGGGCCGCAAGGGGCTGCGGCAGCTCGTGGGAGAGCATCGAGAGCTGTTCTGCCATGGCTCAGGCCTCTCGGGTGGCTTTGGGAGCCTTTGCGGCGTGATCAGACGCGGCCTTTTCCTCCGCGGGCGCCTTTGCCCCGGGGTTCATGAGCCGAAGGCGGATGAGCCCGTAGAGCGCGAGCGCACAGCCGAGGTTGTGGAGACGGTGGAAGATGCGGCCGCTGCCGGTCAGCGTCGCGAAGCAGAGCACGACCGAGATCGACGCGTACAGAAGAAACGCGCGCGTGCTGGAATCACGGTAGGCAAAGGAGGCGAGGCGGTAGAAGGCCATCGCGGCAAAGCAGAGCGCAAGCAGCTCGATGGCATAGCGTGAGAGCGTCGGGTAGACACACATCTCGCGGTAGATGAGTACGAGCCGCACGAGCTCGGCGATCGCGGGGATCAGCAGCACCGTGCTGGTAAAGGGCGAGGCCTCGCGCTTGCCGGTGCCGCAGCAGGCGACGACCGCGACGACGAGGCCGCAGCCCCCGAACGCGGTCGCGATCGCGCTGATGAGTCCCATGCGCTCGGTGATCGTCACGACCACGGGGATGCCGCTGGGCGTAAAGCCGAGCCCTGCAGCGAGCTCAGGCAGCGCGGAGAGGATGATCACAAAGGCGCCGATCAGCGGCAAAAGCGCGTCGGTGCGGCCGGAGGCAAAAGCCGCGGCAAAGGAGAGGCGCTTATCGTCCTTCGGGAAGCGGAGGGCGAAAAGCGCGAGCACGACCGACGAGATCAAAAGCACGCCGAACAGGAGCGGCGTGAGAGCCGAACCGGTCGGGAGGGCTGTCTCGCTTTCATAGCCGACGATGTTCTGCACCAGATGCGCAAGGCAGCCGATCAGGGAAAAAATCAGAATGAGCAGGGGGAACAGGCTTTCCCCGGAGTGTTTCGACATATCGATTTCCGCCTTTCGGGATACAAGCATAAAAATACCCATACAGTGTAGCACGAAAGCTGCCGCTTCGCAATCGGAAATCACGCAGTTTTTCAGGAAAATTCACGTCTGCGCTCTTGATTCGGGCGGCCCTGGCGCTTATACTTGCTTCAACTACGCTGGCAAACGGAGAACACCATTACCATGGCTCAGAGAAGAAGACGAAAAAAGAGAACTCAACATGCGGGGAAGAGCCCGCTTCTCGTCGCGTTTGTGCTGCTTGCGGCCGCCGGCGCGCTCATGGCACTGAGCGCGAGCGGGCACATCCACTTCGGCCTACCGGGCGAGAGCAGCGCGCCGCGCGAGAAAACCGACATGTCCGGCGCCTTTGTGCCCGGCGAGCGCGACGCCGCGGTGAATGTGCGCGTGCTCAGCGGCGATACGGTCATGGAGATGGACCTTGGCACCTATACGCTCGCGGTCGTGCGCGGGGAGATGCCGGCGTCGTTCCACCGCGAGGCGCTCGCGGCGCAGGCGGTCGCGGCCAGGACCTTCACCGTGAGCGCGATGCGCTCCGGCGGCCGGCACGAGAATGCCGACGTGTGCACGAACCCGAACTGCTGCCAGGCCTACCGGAGCGAGGCGGACGCGAAGAGCAGCTGGGGTCTGCTCGCAAAAACGCTCGAGGCGAAGGTCCGCGAGGCCGTTTCCGAGAGCGACGGGCTGCTGATGACCTATGAGGGCAAGCCGATCCTCGCGGCCTATCACTCCTCGAACGCGGGACTCACGCGGCCCTCAGGCGAGGTGTGGATCAACGATCTTCCGTATCTTGTGAGCGTCCCGAGTCCCGAGGACGACGGCGATCATATCCCGAGCTACCACAGTGAAAAGAGCGTCTCGCGCGAAGAACTTGCGTCACTCTTCCCGGAGAGCGACTTTTCCGGGGCGGCGGAGACCTGGCTCACGATCCTTGAGACCGACGCGGTCGGCACCGTGAAACGGGCGATCATCGGCGGAAAGGAGCGCAGCGGCAACGGCATCCGCGGCGCGCTGGGCCTTCGCTCCGCCTGCTTTTGGGCGGAGCCCGAGGGCGACGGACTGCGCTTTTCCGTCACCGGCTTCGGCCACGGCGTCGGCATGAGCCAGTACGGCGCACAGCACATGGCAAAGGCCGGCAGCAGCTTTCGCGAGATCCTGACGCACTACTACCCCGGCGCGACGCTCGAGGCGGTCTCATAAGAACACGATAAAATCGACAATTATTCGTTGCATCTTCTCGAAAATGTGCTATACTTTCCACAAAGGAGCGCGGCGCTCCTGAGAGTGCCGCGGCAGATGAGGAGGGTCCAACGATGGAGAACCGCGCATTCTGGGTCGCTCAGGCCCGCAAGGTCCACACCGACGAACTTTCATGGCAGGAGCTGGCCGACCTTCTGGAGGTCGTCCGCAACAGCATGGCCGAGCTCGAGGAGAGCGAGCCCGAGGACATGGAGAGCGAAGCGTATGAGGCGTGGAGCGAGCGGCACGAGCTGCTCGAGGATCTCGCCGATGACATTCTGGACCGGCTCGACCAGGGGGCGCCGGAGGCATAAGCGCCAATACACAAAGGAGGCTGCGCTTTGCTGCTGCTGGATTTTATCAATGTGGGGAACGGAGACGCGACGCTTCTGCGCGAGGTCGAAGACGGCGCGCTGAAGTATGCCGCCCTGGTGGACTGCGGCCATGACCGGCTGCAGCGCGACGATCACCCGGAGCCGCTCGACCCGAGGTCGCAGCGCATTTTCGCCGGGGATTTTCTGGAGCAATGCGGGGTGAAAAAGCTGGATCTGCTGATCCTGACGCACTTTCACCGTGACCACGTGGGCGGCCTTGCGCGCGTGCTTCAAAAAGCAACGGTCGACACGCTCGCCGCGACCTATATCCCGCCCGAGACCGCCCTGCCCTTCGAACCGGACGCGGATCCCGCAATGCCCAAGGCCGCGCGAAACGCTCTGCGCTGCCTGAACTTCTATGTCTCGGCGCTCCACGCGCACGGGGCAAAGATCCGCGAAAAGCGGCTTTTGACCGGCGAACAGGTCGAGGACTGGCCGCTCACCGACGCGCTCTCGCTGCGCCTGCTCTTTTCCGACGCGGCGCTCTACCGGCGGCAGAAGGAGCTCTACGACGCGGTGCTCTCAGGCGAGCGCGACGCCTATGCGCTGATCCGCTGGGCCAAGTGCATGAACATCTCGGCCGTGCGGCAGCGCTTTTGCTACCACGGCCGTGAGATCGTGCTCGGGAGCGACGTCTACGCCCACATGTGGGAAAAGGTGACCGCCACCCCCTGCGATATTCTGAAGCTGCCGCACCACGGGTCGCTCGCCTCGACGACGCGCAAGCTCCTCGATATGCTGCAGCCGAAGACCGTCGTGATCTCCGAGGCGGCCGGCCGCCCCGACGAGCGCCCGCACCCGTATACGATCTCGCTGGTGCGGGAGTTCACGCAGGACCTGCACTTCACCGACGCCGTCAGCATCCCCGGCCTCGTAGACCCGGTCTTCCACCAGTCCGTGCATCTGGAAATACCGTGAAAAGGCCGCCCGTTCCGAAGTCGGAACGGGCGGCCTTGCGCAGGATGACAGGGGGTTCAGGCTTCGGCAAGGTTTTTCAGCGCGGCCTCGGCGGTTTTGATGCCGTCGGCCGCGGCGGAGAGGATGCCGCCGGCATAGCCCGCGCCCTCGCCGCAGGGGTAGAGCCCCCCAAGCGTCGGGCTTACGCGCGTCTCGCCGCGAAGGATACGCACCGGCGAGGACGAGCGGCTCTCGACCGCGGTCAGGATCGCATCCGGATCGTCGTAGCCGCGCAGCTTTCTGCCGAGCAGCGGCAGCGCCTCGCGGAGCGTCTCAGCAACGAAGGAAGGAAGACAGGCGGAGATGTCGCCCCACTCTACGCCGGGGCGGTAGGTCGGCTTCACGGCGCCGGGGCCGCTCGAGGGGCGCCCCGCGAGAAAGTCCCCGACTCTTTGCGCGACGGCGCGGTAGGTGCCGCCGCCTTTTTCATAAGCCGCGCGTTCGAGTTTCCGCTGGAACGCAACGCCCGCGAGCGGGTCGCAGTTTCCGCCGAAGTCCTCGGGCGTCACATTCACCAAAAGCGCGCCGTTGATGTTTTCACCCGCCCGCGCGTATTCGCTCATGCCGTTCGTCACGACACCGCCCGCTTCCGACGCGGCGGCCACGACCGTGCCGCCGGGGCAGACGCAGAACGAGAAGGCCGCACGGCCGCTTTCAAGGTGACAGGCGAGCTTGTAGGTCGCGGCGCCGAGGCCCGGGTGCCCGGCCCAGGCGCGGTACTGCGCCGCATCGATCGAATGCTGGGCGTGCTCGATGCGCACGCCGACTGCAAAGGGCTTTGCCTCGAGCGCGGCGCCGGCGTCTTGCGCAAGCGCGAAGACATCCCGTGCGGAGTGACCGGGCGCGAGGATCAGATGCGTGCAGGGAAGCGTCTCGGCCCCGGCGGGACCCTCCAGACGGACCGCGGTCAAGCTGCCGTTTTCTTTTTCGAGCCCCGTGAGCCTTGTGCGGAAGCGGATCTCGCAGCCCGCCTCCTGCAGCGCGCGGCGGATGCCCTGCAGCGAACGATAGAGATAGTCCGTGCCGATGTGGGGCTTTGCGTCATAGAGGATGCTCTCGGGCGCGCCGCAATCGACAAAGGTCTCGAGTATGAAGCGGTGCCGCAGGTCCCGCGTGCCGGTGTTGAGCTTGCCGTCGGAAAAGGCGCCGGCGCCGCCCTCGCCGAACTGGACGTTCGATTCCGGATCGAGCGCGCCTGTCTCCCAGAAGCGCGCGACGTCCGCGCGCCGCTCCTCGACCGGTGCGCCGCGCTCGATCAAAAGCGGCCGCGCGCCGGCGCGCGCGAGCGTCAGCGCGGCGAAGAGCCCGGCCGGCCCCGCACCGACGACGACCGGGCGGACGGCGGGCGGCGCGGAGAGCGGCGCGGGAGGCGCCCAGCGCTCCGGAGGCGTATACAGGCTCACCCGGCGTCCGCGCGCACGTTTTAAGACCTCACGCTCGCGCTTTACATCAACGGCGACGGACCAGACGACGCGCACGTCCTCGCGCGCGTCGATGCTGCGGCGGAGGATCGTGATCGTTCCGAGCGCGGCATCCGGCACGCGCAGTATTTTTAAAACAGCCGGGCGCAGCTCCTCGCCGGGGGCCAGGGATAGTTTATCGATCTTCAGCATGGGGCAGCCCTCACAGTCAAAAAGCGTTCAAAACAAGCGCCCGGAAGTCCCGGGCGCTTGTCATGTCTCAGATCCCAAGGATCAGTGTCGTAAAGCGGAAGTAGATCAGAAGCGAGATCGCGTCGACGATCGTCGTGATGAAGGGCGAGGCCATGACGGCCGGGTCGAAGCCGAGGCGCTTGGCAAACATCGGAAGCGAGCAGCCGACGAGCTTCGCGCAGGCGACCGTGCATACGAGCGTGACGCAGACGACGAAGGCGACCGTGACCGTGACGGCCGGGTTGTGGAAGAGGATCTGGTCGACGAGGATGAGCTTTGCGAAGTTCGCCACCGCGAGCACGCTGCCGCAGATCAGCGAGACGCGCAGCTCCTTCCATATGACCTGCGGGAGGTCGGAAAACTCGATCTCGTTTAGGGAGATGCCGCGGATGACCGTGACCGAGGCCTGCGAGCCGCAGTTGCCGCCCGTGTCCATGAGCATCGGGATATAGGCTGTGAGCACCGTAAAGGCCGCGAGCGCGCTTTCGAAGTGCGCGATGATCTGCCCGGTGAAGGTCGCTGAGATCATCAGCAGCAGCAGCCAGGGGATGCGGACCTTGAAGGTCTCGAACACGCCGGTCTTTAAATACGGCTTGTCGGTCGGCAGAATGGCCGCCATCTTCTCAATATCCTCGGTGACCTCCTCCTGCAGAACGTCGATCGCGTCGTCGACCGTGACGATGCCGACGAGCCGGTTTTCTGTGTCCACGACCGGGAGCGCGAGAAAATCGTACTTGCTCAGCATGCGGGCGACGTCCTCCTGGTCGTCGAGCGTCTGCACGGAGATCACGTTCGAGTCCATGATGTCGCCGATCACGTCATCATCCTCGGCGAGGAGCAGCGTGCGGATCGAGACCGTGCCGAGCAGGCGCCGGTTGGCGTCGATCACGAAGGAGATGTTGATCGTTTCCTTGTCGGGACCCGTGCGGCGGATGCGCTTCAGGGCGTCCTCGACGGTCATATCCTTTTTGAGGTCTACAAACTCCGTGGTCATGATGCTGCCGGCGGAGTCCTCGGGATACTTTAGGATCTCGTTAATGCGCTTGCGCGTCTCGGGATCCGAGTGCTGCAATATCCGCTTGACGACGTTTGCCGGCATCTCCTCGACGATGTCGACGGTATCGTCGAGGTAGAGCTCATCGAGCACCTCTTTGAGCTCGGAGTTCGAAAAGCCGCGGATCAGCAGCTCCTGTTCGTCGGAGTCCAGCTCGACGAAGACCTCGGCCGCGAGCTCCTTGGGAAGAAGCCGGAACACCAGGGGCACGTCCTCGTCGAGGTCGGCGCACAGCAGCGCGATGTCGGCCGCCTCCATCGGGAGAAGCTCGTCGCGGAGCTCAGCGTATCGTTTTCGACCGATCAGATCCTTGATGTGTTCGACCATCCGGTCGCGCTCCTGCTCCGTTTCAAACATGGCGCAGCCTCCTTCCCGCGAAAACGCATAATATCACGATAATATTTTAATCGGAAAGGGCGGCGCTGTCAACCGGAATCAGTGCCCGAACGAGCGACTCTTTTTTCATGCGTCGTTAAAAAGAAAAAGCCGCTTGGACCGGCAAAATGGAGAATATAAAAAAAACATCAAAACTGTCTTGACAAACGATGTTAGTTCATATAAACTAACCATGGTTAACGATGTTTAACTCACGCATCATGCGTGCCGCAGTTTCCCCGGAAGCCCCGGCCCTTTGCGGGAACAAGCAAGGCGGGAGGGCGCTTCCTGAGCGTTCCGAAAGGAGAGAGAGTCGTGCTGCCGTTGAGCATGGCAACCCCCGGTGAAAAGCAGACGATCCGCAAGATCACCGGGAAGGACGAGGTCCGCCAGCACCTGGCTGAGCTGGGCTTCGTGGTGGATTCGGATATCATGGTCGTGAGCGAGGTCGGCGGAAACCTGATCGTACAGGTGAAGGACAGCCGCGTCGCGCTCAACCGGGATATGGCCAATCGCATCATGGTTTGATGCAGGGATGAAAGAGAGGAAGGAACCGATATGAAAACACTCAAAGATGTCGCTGTCGGCGAGACTGTGACGGTCGCGCGCCTGCACGGCGAGGGCCCTGTCAAGCGCCGCATCATGGACATGGGCATCACCAAGGGCGTTGAGATCCTGGTGCGCAAGGTCGCGCCGCTCGGCGACCCGATGGAGCTGAACGTGCGGGGCTACGAGCTCTCGGTGCGCAAGGCGGACGCCGAGATGATCGAGGTTAACTGAGACTAAGATCCTTTATACCCGAAGGTTAGGTAAAACTAATTCTCTTGCGCAATGTTTTTGGAAGGAGATATACCCATGGAGATCAAAATTGCCCTTGCGGGCAATCCGAACAGCGGCAAAACGACGCTGTTCAACGCGCTGACGGGCTCGCGTCAGTATGTCGGCAACTGGCCCGGCGTCACGGTCGAAAAGAAAGAGGGCCGTCTCAAGGGCTATGACGACGTGATCATTCAGGACCTGCCCGGCATCTACTCGCTCTCGCCCTACACGCTCGAGGAGGTCGTCTCGAGAAGCTATCTCGTGAACGAAAAGCCCGACGCGATCCTGAACATCGTCGACGGCACGAACATCGAGCGCAACCTGTACCTCACGACCCAGCTCATCGAGATCGGTATCCCGGTTGTCGTGGCCGTCAACATGATCGACCTTGTACGCCGCAACGGCGACGAGATCGACCTCGCCGCGCTCTCTGAAAAGCTCGGCTGCCGCGTCGTCGAGATCAGCGCCCTGAAAAACGAGGGCAGCCAGGAGGCCGCGAAGCTCGCGGTCGAGGCCGCGCAGCAAAAGCGCGCCGGCGAGATGCCCCGCGTCTTCAACGGCCCCGTCGAGCACGCGATCGCCCATATTGAAGAGAGCCTGCAGGACCAGGTCCCGGCGACGAACCTCCGCTGGTACGCGGTCAAGGTCTTTGAGCGCGACGAGAAGATCCTCAGCGAGCTCAGGCTCGACGCCGCGACCGCGGCCGACATCGAGCAGCACATCGTGGACTGCGAGAAGCAGCTCGACGACGACGCCGAGAGCATCATTACGAACCAGCGCTATGCCTACATCGCCTCCGTCGTCGAAAAGGGCGTAAAGAAAAAGGCGGCCAAGCACGCGCTCTCCGCCTCCGACAAGATCGACCAGATCGTGACGAGCCGCGTTCTCGGCCTGCCGATCTTCGCGGTCGTCATGTTCCTCATCTACGCGATCGCGATGGGCGGCTGGAGCATTTCGATCGGCACCGCCGCGACCGACTTCACGAACGACGTGATCTTCGGCGAGTGGGTCCCCGGCTTATTTGACACCATCCTCGGCGCGGTCGGCGTGACCGAGGGCTCCGTGCTCTACGGCCTCATCCAGGACGGCATCGTCGCCGGTGTCGGCGCGGTTCTGGGCTTCGTGCCCCAGATGCTCGTGCTGTTCCTGCTCCTCGCGATCCTCGAGGATATCGGCTACATGGCGCGCGTGGCCTTCGTCATGGACCGTATCTTCCGCCACTTCGGCCTCTCCGGCAAGAGCTTCATCCCGATGCTCGTCGCGACCGGCTGCGGCATCCCCGGCATCATGGCCTCCCGCACGATCGAGCAGGACCGTGACCGCAAGATGACCGTTATGACCACGACCTTCATGCCCTGCGGCGCGAAGATGCCGATCATCGGCCTGATCGCGGGCGCCCTCTTCAACGAGTCCGCCTGGGTCGCCGCCTCTGCCTACTTCATCGGCATGGCCTCGATCATCATCTCCGGCATCATGCTCAAGAAGTTCAAGATGTTCGCCGGCGAGCCCTCTCCCTTCGTCATGGAGCTCCCGAGCTATCATGTGCCCTCGGTGGGCAATGTGCTCCGCGCGACCTGGGAGCGCGGCTGGTCCTTCATCAAGCGCGCCGGCAGCGTGATCCTCGTCTCCTCGATCATCATCTGGTTCCTCTCGAGCTTCGGCACCGTGAACGGCCAGTTCGGCATGGTCGACAATCTCTGGGAGGACGAGTCCGTCGCGACCGAGGAGTATGTCGAGTCCGTCGCCGCCCGCATGGGCATCAGCGCCGACGAGGCCGCCCCGATGGACGACTCGATCCTCGCCGGCATCGGCAACACGATCTCCCCGATCTTCAAGCCGCTCGGCTTCGGGTCCTGGAAGCCGACCGTCGCCACGATCACCGGCCTTGTCGCCAAGGAGGAGGTCGTCGGCACCTTCGGCGTGCTCTACAACTATGACGATCAGGGCGGCGAGGACGAGCTCGGCGAGAACGGCGAGCAGCTCTGGGACCGCGTGGCCGAGGACTTCAGCCCGATCGCGGCCTTCGCCTTCATGGTCTTCAACCTGCTCTGCGCCCCCTGCTTTGCCGCCATGGGCGCGATCAAGCGCGAGATGAACAACGCCAAGTGGACGCTCGGCGCGATCGGCTACATGTGCCTGTGGGCCTATGTGTGCGCGTTCATCACCTATAATGTCGCGGGCGTCGCGGTCGGCCAGGTGGCCTTCGGACCAGGGACCGTGATCGGCATCGCACTCATCGCCCTGATCATCTACCTGCTCGTGCGCCGCGGCTATGTCCCCGAAGAGGGCACGAAGGCCGTGACGAGCGTGGCCGCCGCAGCAGCCGCCGCGAACTGAGCGCGGACACGCTGTGCGCGGTTCCGCAAGCCGCTGAAAAACCGCCGGATGAATGAAAGGAAGTGAAGTGATATGCCGTCGATTTTGGGTCATATCCTTGTCGGCGCCGTGCTGATCGTGATCGTGGCGCTCGATATCCGCTACCTTCTCTCGGGCAGGAGCGGCTGCAGCGGCTCCTGCGCGGACTGCGGCGGTGGCTGCGGCGGGAACTGCTCCGGCTGCTCCCACGCCTGCGGGCAGCACGCGCATGACGCGTCCGGAAGCGCTGTGCAGTGAGATCATCAACTTAAAAAGCGCCGACGGGTCTGGTATCCAGGCCCGCCGGCGTTATTTTTCGGATTCATTGATCATCGATTACCGGAGCAGTCTGCCCTACGGACCCTGGTTTCGGGACGCGCGGGGCGGGCTCAGATGGTGAACGTGCGCTGCGCGCGGAGCTCAGAGCGTCACGCCGAGATAGGCACAGATCGCGTCGACGATCAGCTGATGGTCACCCTCTTCGGTGAGGCCGGAGCAGGTGAAGGCGCCGATGATGCCGGTATCTTTGAGCGTGATCGGGAAGGAGCCGCCGAGGTCGGTGTACTCATCGCGGCTCATGCCCCAGGCGACGGCGATGTCGGCGCCGCCGTTCTTTTTCAAGATCTGCCCGGCGTGGTACGAGCTGATCTGCGCCATGCGGACGGTGTTCGCCTTGCGGCGGATCCACATGCACTGCCGGCCGTTCGTGCCGGGGAGATTTACATGGAAGCGCTCGATGCCGTTGACCTCGATCTCGAGCACGACCGCGGCATTTCTTTCGCGCGCGATCTCAACGGCCTTCAGGCCCAGCGCGAGCGCGTCGTCGTTGTTGAAATGCTCGAACTGCAGCACGGCCTCCTCGTGCCGTCGCTGCTCCAGTTCCTTGTCGTAGTCCATGGATGTTCCTCCTGATGTACTGTTTTAACCGCCGCTGCGGGCGATTTTCGTTTTTCGGCTGCGTTAAAAGCGCTTTTGCGCTGTGATCAAAGAAAACGCCACACGACCTTTTTCAGCCGCGTCGCTGCATCATGCATGGATCCTGTCTGCCGGTCCGCAGCATCCTCGATCTGCAGATCGATCGACGTTTGCTGCTGCACGTATTGGCCATCAAGCCTTCTCACAGCTGCGAAAGCGTTGCGCC